>CAUTEL010000136.1:0-5086 GCA_963537185.1 uncultured Oribacterium sp.
ACATAGGGTATTGTGGTTATATTATTGGGAAATGTATAATCCTTCATTCTTTACCTCCTTTAAACTCTAATGAGCTTATCTTATCACAGAAAAAATATTTTCCCTATAAACTCTTAGTTTAAGAACGAGTAGACTTAGCCGCGAGAGCAGCAAAAGACAGGGTAGAGACACCGCAGAATTAATGAATAATTTATAAAAAGGCAGCCGGAGCATCTATAACTTCCGACTGCCGATAAAACTATTTTTCTGTAGAAAAGCCGAATACTTCGAAGCGCAAAATTATGCTTCTTCCTTCTCAGCCTTTTCCTCTTTCTTTGTCTTCTTCTCCGGCTTCACAAGCTTTGCTTTATCCACTAAAGCATCGATTGTTGCCTGGATATTCAACTCTCTCTTAATGGAAGCCTTTTGTGCATCGGTAATAGTCTTTACAAAATCCTCTTTCTTCATGCGATACTGATCGCTGATTCTCTGCAGCTCTTCCTCAAGCTTCTCATCGGAAACCTCAATAGCTTCCTTCTTCTGAATAGCATCCAATACAAGGGATGTCTTAATATTCTGCACAGCGGATTCCCTCATCTGCTCCTTTAAAGCAGCAGGAGTTAAGCCCGTAATCTGCATGTACTGCTCCATGGGAATACCCTGCTGTTCCATTCTTCTACCATAATCGTAGAACATCTGCTCAAGCTGTGTAGCCACCATTGGCTCAGGAAGCTCAATTTCCGCATTTTCCACTACCTTGGCAATAACATTGTTTTCCACCTCGGAGTTCGCTCTTCTTTCCTTCTCTTCCTTAATCTGTCTCTTTAAATCCTTCTTGAACTCATCCAGTGTATCAAACTCGGAAACTTCAGAGGCAAACTCATCATCAGCCTTCGGAACCTGCTTTTCCTTAACAAGCTTTACAGTAACCTTGAAAAGAGCCTCTTTACCTGCAAGCTCCTTCGCACCGTAGTTCTCCGGGAAAGTAACCTTAACATCTACATTGTCTCCGGCCTTAGCACCGATAAGCTGATCCTCAAAGCCGGGAATAAAGGTTCCGGATCCGATAGTAAGAGGATAGTCCTCCCCTCTTCCGCCTGCAAATTCCTTACCGTCTACAGAGCCCACAAAATCAATGGTTGCAATATCATTTTTCTTAATAGCACGGTCCACTTCAATCATTCTGGAGTTCTTTTCCAACTCTCTGTTTAATCTTTCCGTTACTTCTTTTGCGCTTACGGACACATCTGCCTTCTCCGCCTCCACACCGAAATATTCTCCAAGCTTTACTTCCGGTCTGACAGCAACAGTTGCGGTAAACACCAAGTCCTTACCCTCTTCGATTTCCGTAATCTCAATCTCCGGACGAGAAACAATATCGAGTCCCGACTCTGCAGCAGCTTCAGGATAGTGATGATCCAATACATCATTCAAAGCAGAATCATAGAAAACCTGTGCTCCGTAAGCCTTCTCAATCATCTTTCTTGTTGCTTTTCCCTTACGAAATCCCGGAACATTATAACGAGACTTAGTTCTCTGATAAGCCTTTTCTACTGCCTCTTCAAATTCCTTAGCTGCTACCGTAACGGTAAGCTTAGCCATACTTTTCTCAAGATTTTCTACTTTTACGCTCATTGCGCATACCTCCAAAAAAATTTTCTTTTATAACAAGCAGTGCGCTAAAGCGCGTATTGTTCTGCCGGACTCCGCTACTTTCGGAGCTTACGAGGGACAAGTATAGCATTTCCGCTTCATTCTTGCAATATCTTCTGAAAAGCCAAATCCGCATTACTATGGCCGGCCTCTTCACTAAGTTCACGAGAAAACCATTCCGGAGCCTGAAAGCGCATTGCCTCTTCCTTCGAGGGAAATTCCACCTCTGCATACATCAAGCCTTCCAAGTCTCCCTTGAAAACATCCCACTCTATCAGATACCTTGCATAGGGCAACAAATATCTCCTCTTTTCAATAACTCTGCCTTCAATTTTTCCTCTTAAACTGAAATAGGCCTCCTCTGTAAGAGGAAGATTGTACTCTTCTCTCTCTACCAAGCCCTTTCCCTTATAACAAAGACCGAATTCAGCTTTGCCATCTTGATTTACCGCTTTCCGAATGCGAATCACGGGAGCTTTACATAAGTATGCCTGTTCAATATCCAGATACTCAAGCTCCTCTTTTCGGATATTTGGGTTCTTAGCAAGACTCTCCTTTGTGATAAGCCATTTTCTTTCTATTTCTGTTCCCATAGCTTTCCGCCTTTTTAATTTTAAGCTGTAAAAATAAAGCTTTAAAAGTATATGTCCTATATAGATTGCTCTCTACATATCCGTTTTAGGGCTAAATATCTCCCCTTTAAAAGCAGCTGTCAAAAAGAAAAAGGCCGAGCTATGCTCAACCTTTTTATCTCTATTGCAAAAAGAATAGATTATTCCTCTTCGCTTACAGCAGCTACATCTACATCAGCTGTATCCTGCTCATCTTCCGGAAGAAGTGCCTTGATGGAAAGAGAAATCTTATGGTTATCTACATCAAGATCAACCACTCTAGCCTCAATTTCCTGGCCCGGCTCAAGCACATCGGACGGCTTGTTTACATGATCTTTGGAAATCTGAGAAACATGTAAAAGTGCATCGATGCCCTTGTCCAACTCGATGAAAGCACCGAAATCGGTCATTCTGGCAACCTTTCCCTTTACGATTTCGCCTACAGCATACTTGCTTTCAGCGTCCTTCCACGGATTCTCGTTCGGGAACTTTCTGGTAAGAGCGATTCTCTCTCCGCTGATTTCCTTAACCAGAACTTCCACTTCCTGTCCCGGCTTAAAGAGCTTCTTCGGATTCTCGATTCTTCCCCAGCTCATCTCGGAGATGTGAAGAAGTCCGTCTGCACCGCCAAGGTCGATGAATGCACCGAAGTCGGTAAGGTTCTTAACCACACCGGTACGGATATCGCCTTCCTGTAACTCAGAGAAGAGCTTGTCATGCTGCTCTTTCTTCATAGCAGACATAATCTGCTTTCTGTCTCCAATAATTCTTCTCTTGGCTGGATTGAACTCGGTAATAACAAACTGAATGTCCTGTCCCTGATACTTGTTTAAATCTCTTTCAAAGCTATCGGATACTAAGGAAGCGGGAACGAAAATTCTTGCTCCGTCCACTTCTACATTCAATCCGCCCTTAACAACCTGTACTACCTTACCGGTAAGAATTGCATTCTCTTCAAATGCCTTTCTTAACTCCTCGGAAGCCTTAGACTGAAGAGCATCTCTGTGGGAAAGAACGACCTGACCTTCACCGTCATTGACCTTCTTAACCTTACACTCAATCTCATCTCCTACAGATACTACTGTAGTTAAGTCTAATTGGTTGTCTGCACTGTAATCACTTCTGGTCATAATTCCATCGGACTTATATCCGATGTTCAGTGCGATCTCATCCGGCTTCACACTGATAACAGTTCCTGTAACGATTTCCCCCGCATGAACCGACTTTAATGATTCCTCAAGCATTTGTTCAAAACTCATTTCTGACATAAGTTAGAACCTCCTCTATTATTTCTTTTGGGGTGCTTGCCCCTGCTGTGATACCTACGTTGCGAATCGCTTCATCCGAGTTGAATTTGAGATCTTTCACCGTTTGTATCAGCTGGGTATTAGGACAAATCGCCTTGCATATCTCATATAACTTTTTCGTGTTAGATGAACTGCTTCCTCCGATAACCACCATGGCATCGGACTTACCAGCTAATTCCCTTGCTTCTGACTGCCGTTCGAAAGTTGCGTTGCAAATCGTATTGATAACAGAAACATGATACCCCTTTTTTTTAAAAGTTTCAAGAACTACTTTGAATTTATCAATATTGAAAGTCGTTTGAGCAACGACAAAAATATTTTTCCCCTCTCCCTCAGGGAGTGCTTCCACCTCTTCAAGCCCCTTCAATGCTCTGACATCGCCTTCTCCCCAGCCAAGTATACCTTGGACTTCCGGATGCTCCGGATCCCCCATAACAATTACGGATTCTCCTTTTTTACTATGCTCTGCGACAAGCTTTTGAATCTTTCTCACAAAGGGGCAAGAGCTGTCTACAAGCTTCAAGCCCTTCTTTTCTAAACTCTCATAGATTTCTTTTCCCACGCCATGAGCACGAATAACGACAATTCCTCTGTCCAAATCCGTTAATTCCGAAATGCTCTTCAATACTCGTACACCGCGTTTTTCCAGTTCCTCTACAATTCTTTCATTATGAACAATCGGCCCGTAAGTATATATCGGATTTCTTTCCGTGAGTGCCTTCTTTTCTTCCTCTTCCAGCACCCGATAAACTGCCTCTACCGCGCGGTCTACCCCAAAGCAAAAGCCGGCGCTTCTTGCAAGGACAACTGCCATATTATGCCTCGCTTCCTACACAATAGCCAAGGATGCTATCCACGACCTCATCTATACTTAAATTTGAGCTATCGATTAAAATTGCATCCTCGACCTGCTTCAAAGGTGCTACAGCGCGGTTCATGTCCCGCTCATCTCTTTTCTTTACTTCTTCCAAAATGGTTTCATAGTCTGCAGGCTCTCCCTTTTCCTGAAACTCAAGTGTTCTTCTTTTTGCACGCACCTCAGCAGAAGCGGTCAGAAAGAACTTTTTATTGGCATAAGGAAGCACTACGGAACCGATATCTCTCCCGTCCATCACACAGGAATGTTGTCTTGCCACATTTCTCTGTAAATCCAGAAGCTTCTCTCGTACGGAGGCATACTGTGAAATCACGGAAGCCCCCTCTCCTATTTCCGAAGTACGAATAAAGGCACTACAATCCTCCCCGTTGGAAAGAACCTTTTGCACGCCGTTCTCATAAAGAAGCTCTACATGAATATTCTGAATTTCTTTTTCAACCGCCTCTTCATTCCCAAAAGGAACTCCCTTTTGTAAAAGTCCGAAGGCCAGTCCTCTGTATAAAGCCCCCGTGTCCACATAATAGTAGCCCAGGCTTTTCGCAACTGCCTTTGCAATCGTAGATTTTCCTGCTCCGGCAGGCCCGTCAATCGCAATTGAATACGGCATATTTTTCTCCTTTATTCTCTTTGAATTTACAAGTTCTATATAAGTTTTATAT
>CAUTEL010000137.1:0-5004 GCA_963537185.1 uncultured Oribacterium sp.
GAGCCCTGCTCCACATTGTTTAGCGCCTTATGCATAAGGGGTGCACAATGTCCGCCGGGCCTTGTGGCAATATTAAAGCGAGTAAAAAGCTCATCACTGACTGCTCCCGAGTCATATTCATATAGATTTAAGCTTAAAACAGGACAGCGCTCCTTCGCAGAAAAGTCTCCGTAAATTCGGATTCCCGGAAGCTCTTTCACAGCCTCATACATTTTCCTCATAAGAAAAAGCTCTTTTTCACGAATCTTTTCCATACCATATTCCCTTATATATTCCACTCCGGCGTGAAGTCCCGCAATACCGTGTACATTTAAGGTTCCCGCTTCCAGATGGTTGGGATTTTCCTTAGGCATGTCTTGATTATAGCTTTCCACTCCTGTTCCGCCATAGGAAAGCGGAGCAAGAGAAACACCGTCCGCAATAATCATTCCTCCCGTCCCCTGCGGTCCGAGTAAAGATTTATGTCCCGTAAAGCAGAGCACGGAAATTCCCCATTTTTCGCAGTCTATTTCGTAAACTCCGGCAGTCTGAGAGGCGTCTACAATAAATAGGAGTCCATGCTCCTTTGCAAACGCTCCCATTTTCTCTAGATCCACCATATCCCCGGTTAGATTGGAAGCATGCGTACAAATCAAGGCTTTGGTATTCTTTTGTAATAAAGTATCCAGTCCCTCATAATTCAATCCTTTTTCTTCACTGTAAGAAAGAAAAGAAAGCTCCACCCCTCTTTTTTCCATAGCATAGAGAGGACGAAGAACGGAATTATGTTCCATCACCGTAGTAATAACATGGTCTCCCGCCTTCAGGCTCCCCTGTATGGCAATGTTTAAGCTCTCTGTGGAGTTTTTTGTAAAAATACAATTCGAAGCCTTATTTCCATGAAAGAAAGCAGTAAGTAAAGTTCTTGTTTCAAATACGGTCTTCGAAGAGCTGTGAGACGCGCCGTAAGAAGCGCGACCGGCATTTCCCATATTTCCCATGGCATAAAGTACCGCATCATAAACTGCCTGCGGCTTCTTTTGACTCGTTGCGGCATTATCCAGATAAATCATTTACGCCTCCGTTTTCCAATAAAGAGCATGACAGCTCAGTTTTATAAAAAGTAAATAGAGTTCCATTTCGATAAAAAACAAATTAGCTCTCCGTTCGATAGAAAAACAAATTAGCTCTCCATTCGATAGAAAAACAAATCAACCTTCTCTCCCTCGGAGAATGGTGCCAAAGCGGAAAGCTTTACCTTGATTTCCTGTCCCTCCCATGTCACGATATACTGCTTCATTATAGCAAGAAATTGGACGGAAAGTACTTCTCCCTTGAGAATAATCCGAGCTTCCTCTTTTCCTCTAAAGCCGGATAACGACTCCACTCTTCCCTTTTCATTTTCCATTCCCCATTCTTCCACTCTTAAGGCATATTTTTTCCCGTCAACGCTAATCCTTGCACTTTCTCCGAAAAAGTCGCGGACATAGTCGTTTACCGGTCTTCGATAAAGCTCCTCTCCGCTTCCGATTTGTAATATTTTCCCTTTTTCCATAATACCGATTCGGTTGGAAAGCCCCATGGCCTCCTCCTGATCATGGGTAACAAAGAGCATGGAGAGTCCCAGACTTTTTTGCAGTCTTTTCAATTCATCCCGGATGCGAAGTCGCAATCCTGCATCCAAATTACTTAGAGGCTCATCCAAGAGAAGAAGCTTGGGTTCAATCGCAAGCGACCTGGCAAGGGCAACTCTTTGCTGTTGCCCTCCGCTAAGCTCCGTTACCGCTCTTTTTTCAAAGGCGGAAAGACCGACCATATCCAGATACTTTCTTGCAAGATCCTCTCTTTCCGCTCTTCTCATGCCCTTTTGCTTTAGCCCGTAGGAAACATTGGCAAGAACAGACATGTGCGGAAAAAGAGCATAAGACTGAAACACCGTTGCCACAGGTCTTTTTTCCGGAGGTGTGTCGGTATATTCTTTTCCTTCAATCAGCACTCTTCCTTTATCCGGCCTTAAAAAACCGCCAAACACCTGCAAACAGGTAGTTTTTCCGCAGCCCGATTCCCCAAGCAAACAGAAAATTTCCGCTTCCTTGATTCCCAGTGAGAAATCCTGCAAAATACTGGGCTCTTTTTTATCATAGCGTAGAGAAATATTCTCCAACTTAGCAATAAATTTATCTTCCATTTCATAACTCCTAAAACATTTTTTTTCGATATAGCAGCCTGCCCCCCTCAAGAAAGAGATAAAATGCCAAGGAAAGAAGAATCATAATCCCGGAAATCAAGGAAGCTACATTGTAATTCCCACGGTTTACAGCATCAAATAAAGTGTAAACCAGCACCTTATATTTTGCGCTTATCAAAAAGATAACCGCTCCCATAGTTGTTAAACTCTGTGTGAACTGATTGTAAACAGAGGAAAGGAAGCTCGGAAGAAGTATGGGAAAAATGATTTCCGTAAATGTCTTAATCGGATTTCCTCCGAGATCTCGCCCCGCCATCTCCAGTTCCTTCGGTAAATTACTCAGTGCCGTCCCCGCCATGCGACTGCCAAGCGGAAGCTGTCGAAAAATCATACACAAGAGAATAATCCAGACAGTACCGGTAAGCCTTAAAGGGGGCTTATTAAAAGCCAAAATATAGGCGAGACCGAAACAGGTTCCGGGTAAAAGATACGGCAAGGAAAGGATAAAATCCGGAATCTTTCTTCCGATAGGCAGTTTTCTTTCCACAATATAGGAAAGCACAAAGGCAAAGAAGCTTCCGACAAATCCTGTCACAACCGATAAGAAAAGAGTTAAAAACAGAGTTGAAAGGTTGTAGGAAAAAAGCTCCCCCATATTTTCCAAAGTAAAACGCATTTGTCCCTTTTCAAAACGAAGAAATCCATAGAGAAAAATACAAAGATATTGCAGGATTTGAAACAGGAAAAAGAGGAGTAAAGACAAGTTTAGTCCTGCTTTAATCCAAATGTTTTCCGGAAAATGAGGCGGAATCTTTCCTTTTTGCCCTTTATTACGCTTCTCACTTTCCTCAATAGTATAGCGATAAAGAAGGAAAGATATAAATGCCGGAAAAAGCAGCAGTATATTCATGGCTGCCGTCTTTCGAAAGTCGGAATAACCGATAATCTGTAAATAAATTTCACTGGCCAAAGTACTATATCTTCCTCCGATAATAATCGGAGTTCCGAAGTCGGAAAGAGCCCTAAGGAAGCTTAAAAAGAAGCTGGCAAAAAATGCCGGGCGAAGCAAGGGGAACACAATGTCTTTCATAATGAGTAATGGACTTGCTCCGAGATCGCGCCCGCTATAGAGGAGCTTCCCGTCTAAGGAGCGAAGCGCATGCAGAAAAAAAAGAATATTCAGACAAGTAAAATGCAGGCTTTGCATACCGATTACACCGTACTTGTTATAGGGGTCGAGACTGAGTCCAAGAAGTCTGTAGCTGATAAGCCCTCTTCTTCCGTATAAGCTGATAAAAGACAGAGAGGAGATAAAGGGAGGAGAAACAAGGCTCATAGACAAAACGAGCATACAGAATCTTTGTTTCCAGCCCTTTAGTCGTACTATTCCGTAAGAGAGAATAAAGGCTGTTACTGTCGAAATAAAAGCGGACAGAAAGGAACTTTCCATACTGTTTCGTAAAGCATAACGATATTTTTTCAAAATACCGGCAAAGAGGGAAATGCTATCCCCTCCCTGAAAGGCCCGAAGAAAAAGCAGTGCTACCGGGTAAAGAATAAAAATGCAAAGAGGAAGCATAAGTAAAAAAAGAAAGATGCAGAAAAAAAGGGTGGACAAAGCCACCCCCTTCTTTCTTTCCATAAATCCTAAAGCTAAAGTATGAGAAATATTCTTTTCCTTTTTGGAAATCATGAATTAAGCCTCATTCTTACTTCCGGCAAGAGTCTCCCACTTTTCGAGAATACTGTCTCTCTGTGCACCGAAAAGGGATAAATCTTCTTTCATAAGCTTTTCCGTATCGAAGGAAAGCTCAATTCCGGAGAGCTTCGGAAGAACCACTTTAATGGTATTCTTACCGTCAATTTCAGCCAATTCCTTTAAGTGCTCCTCACTGTTATAAAGCCAGTTTAAAAATGCCTTTGCCTGTTCTACATTGGCAGCTCCCTTAAATACGGCAACTCCCTCCGGTACATAGGGGATACCGTCTTCCGGATAAACCAGAGAGCAATTCTGCTCGGAAGCAAGCTTTTCCGTCTTCTTATCCATCGGGGTGATTCCGATAGCCACCTCTCCCTGAGAAGTTTTCTCTCTGGGATCTCCGCCTCTCTTGGAGTAATACTTCACATTCTCATTTAAAGCAGTGAAATACTTCCATCCTTCCTCTTCACCCTTCTTCTGTAAAAGAGCATTTACCACGCCGTAGTTGGTGCCGGATACAGCAGGATTGGACATCAGAACTTCATCCTTATATGCAGTGTTCGTAAGATCATCCCAGCTCTTCGGAGCCTCAATGTTCTTTTCCTTTAAAATGCTTTCATTTACGATAAAGCCAACAACAGTAACCCCCTTGGTATACCAGTAGTGATCCGGATCGATATACCCTGTTGCAAAATCATCCGCAGCATCAAGGTCTACTTTCTCCAATAAATCGTTATCCTTCGCACTCATGAATGCGTCAATTCCGCCGCCAAACCAAATATCTGCAGTCGGTGTGCCGCCTTCAGCTTTAAGCTTGCTGATTACCTCTCCGGAAGACATGGAAAGTAACTCTGTCTCAATTCCGGTATCCTCAGTAAACTCGTCAAAGAGCTTCTTGTAGTCCTCGGAAGTTGCTACGATAGAAAGCTTACCGCCAATGCTTGCTTTCTCGGATTCTACCTCGGTTTCCTGTACGGCAGTTGTTTCTTCAGCCTTTGCTGTGGTACTTTCTGCAGTCTTATTTCCGCCGCAGGAAGCAAGAAGAGCTAAAGAAAGAATTACCGTTGTGCTCATTGCCAATCTCTTTTTCATAAATTCCTCCTCATTGTCTATACTTAGAACCTGCCCAGTATAACAT
>CAUTEL010000138.1:0-4993 GCA_963537185.1 uncultured Oribacterium sp.
CTCCTGATGAAAATAAGTAATACAAAATAAGTATCTTCACTGATAAACAGGAACAATAGCTTAAGGAGCCGTATTCCTTTCAGAACGAGGTCTACTTGCTTTATATCATAAATCTAAAAAAGCCGCCGCAAAATCTGCGACGGCAAGTTCTACTATATACAATCTTCTAGTGCCAGGTAAACCAGATAAAGAGGTAGCCCGCCATTACGGCAACAAAGGTAAAGGGTAATCCGATCTTCATAAAGTCGGAAAACTTCACCGTATAGCCGTTCTGCTTCAGCATTCCTACCGCGGTAATATTGGCACTGGCACCGATCGGGGTGATATTTCCCCCAAGGGTTGCCCCGCTTAAGAGACCGAAATAAAGAAGATAGGGTTCAATTCCGAGTAACTGAGAGATGCCCGTGATGATGGGAAGCATGGTCGCCACATAAGGAATATTGTCCACGAAGGCGGAGAAAAGCACTGAGCCCCAAACAATAATCGTGTACAGCAGGAAAATATTGTTTCCGCCCACCTTGGCGATTCCGTTTGCCACCATATCAATGATGCCGACATCGGTAATTCCCTGAATAACCAAGAACAGGCCTGTTAGAATACAAAGTGTCTCAAAATCAATGGAAAGAATAGCTTTTCTGAGATTTTCAGGCATCTTCTTCATTCTGAAATCAACCAGCATACAAAGTAAAGCAATGATGCAACAAATAATTCCGTTAATCGTACTCGGTGTATTCGGAATAAATGATGCGATAATAAGGCAGATTACAACTCCGCAGAGTGCAATCGTCGGGAAAATGCCCTCCACTTCCGTCTTTTCTGTCGCTTCCACCGGCTGATTCAGATTGTGGAATAGGAAGAGCATAACCGGAACCGTAAGCAGTGCGCCAAGCTCTACTGCCCAGAAAATACCGGGCTTTCCATGCATAAAGAAGAATTGCATGAAGTTCATCTTCGCATAAGCACCGAGCATAATGGAAGTCGTATCCCCCACCAGTGTCGCCGCCCCCTGCAGGTTAGAGGAAACGGCAATGGCAAGGAGCATGGAAACCGGACTGATTTTCAGCTTCTTGCATATCGCAAGTCCTACCGGTGCAATCATAAGGACGGTAGCTACATTGTCAATAAAGGCGGAAACTGCGCCGGCAAAGAGAGACATCAGGATAATCACCCACATTACCGTAGGACATTTTTCCAGAATAATCTCCGCTAAGCGGTTCGGCATCTTGGACTCTATAAAGTAATACACGATGACCATGGTTCCCCCGATCATCATAATGACATTCCAGTTGATAACCGAAAGCCAGTATAACGGATTTCTCTTTAAAATGCCAAAGAGCACAAAGAGTACTGCCACGCCCCATATGGCATGGATTCGCCACTCCGTTTTTGCAATCATCACAACATACATAAGAATGAAGAGAACGATAGCAATCATTTGTAAATTCATAGCGTATCCTCCTTATTCTCGATTCTTACTTTCTTTTTATTCATTTTCTCACCATCTTCTACTCTATTTTACAAAAAATCTCATTCCCAAGATTATGCCTTAAATGGAAGCTTCAAAATAATCTTCGTATAGTTCTGCTCCTCTTTCGAGTGAGCGCCCGGTCTATGACCGTCCCATGGAAAAGCCGCCCAGAACATCCCCTTCGTAATCTTAATCTGATGAGAAAAATCTCCGGTATAGCGTGCCGCATCCTTTTCCTCATTATACGGAATCGTTTCCGTAAGCTCCTCTAAAGTATCCCAAGCGATTTCTTCCGAACCATCTTCGATAATCTGCACATCGATATACTTCTTATGGGCTTCATATGTTCCTTCCTCGAAGGACTTCGTCGCCCCATTTTCCACCTTGAAGAATCCTCCGTCAAAATCATATCTTCCCGGTGCAAACTCTCCCTTTTTCTTTAAATCGGAAATAGCCTCCAAGCCCTTCTCCAGATTCGGAAGAAGCGGTGCATAATAATGAATATTCTCCATACGATCGATAATCATAAAAATACCTCCTTTTCTGTACAGACTTTATTGTACAGAAAGGGAGGTGCTTTATCAACTTATTCCGCTAAAACAAAGCTTTATTCCAAAGTAAGTAGAAGTGCCATCTTAAACTTCCCGAGAGCCTTCACGCTATGCCGTCCACCTTTTGCAAAATGGAACTGTTCTCCGGCATGAATTGTATGATCCGTTCCTTCGTAATTAATGATTGCCTCTCCTTCCAGCGCGAAGAAAATCGCCTCTCCGGGAGCTGCATGCTCACTTAGGCCTGTTCCCTCATCGAAGGCCATCAGCACGAACTTCATTTTCTCATTATGAACCACATCCATATTCACAATTTTTCCTTCCCCGTACGGAAGTAAATCCTTTAATCGAAAAACCTCACCCGCCTTAATCACTTCATTCATCTTATCTTCCCTCCTTATGTTAATTTCTGTATACACCGCACCATTTTTTGTACGCATACCCACCGGCTCATCTACCCGGCAAAGAATGGATTCTCCGAAAGATAAAACCGTTCGCCCTTCTTCAGCTTTTCTCTTCCGGGCTTCTTCATTTCCATAAACCTCCAAGTCTCCCTCATGGAGAAAAAGAAGTTTATGTTCCGAGAAAATTTCCGGACTGATATCAGTATTCTTGTCCATGGAAAAAACAATAATCGGATTCTGACCGCCTTCAATTTCCTTCGATACAGTACAGCCTTTCAGTGCTTGATTTTCCTTTTCTATGGAAAATACTTTTCCTGCTTCGAGTTTCATCTTTCCTCCTTTCTTCTTACAAGTATACTGTAACACTTTGTATAATTGTTATTGTTGCAAATGTCACACTTTTTCTAATACAAAGAAAAACCGCGCAGCTTGTGCACGGTTCTTCTCTTACACCATAACGAATCAGCTTATAATGATTTTCATAGTTCACTTGTACCGCCCCCAAAAGTTAGACCAAAATCTAACGATTTGGAGATCGGTACATTCCTTACTGAATCATACAATCTTTTCTATACACAAAGAGTACTTTCAAATCTTTGCTATCTTTTTATTTTCTTTTTACAAAACAAGCTTATTGCTTAGGCTTCCTGCTCTTTCTTGCGAAGAACTACTAAACCGGCAAGGCTTGCTGCGGAAAGTCCGAAAAGAGATACCCAAAGGGCTGTAAAATTGTTGTCTCCCGTAGCCACTGCCGCACGTGCGGAAACATTCTTCCCGCTCGGACGAGACTCACCAAGAACTTCACCCTTCTTCTCTACAGTCTCTACTGCAGCCGGAGCCGGACGGTTCTCACCAAGAACCTCGCCTTGATTAGACGGTGTCGGACGATCCTCTCCCAGCACATTTCCCGGCTGAGAAGGCGTAGACGGAGTGGACAGATTCACAATCGGTGTTCTGCTTCCGCCGTTGCCGCCGTTTCCGCCATTACCCGGAGTTACAGGCTGAACCGGATTAACAGGAACCACAGGGTTCTCCGGAACTACAGGGTTAAGTGGCTCAGTTTTCGTAAACTTTACAGTGAGAGCAACCTTGTCATCATTTTGACCGGCAACACTATCACGACCGGTATCGTTTTGGATAGCGCCCCACTTATAGGAAACATCTGCTCTTATTCCATCAGGGTCTCCTACTTTAGCATTGACATAGCCCACTAAGGTACCGTTAATCGTACCTTCCGTTGTTGTCCTCTTTCCTGTTGGGGTTTCTGTTTCTACTCTATTTGATGTAGCAGAATTCAGTTTTACACCATTCATCACCAACTTAATTTTCTTTGCAGAACTGGTCACCATCTCTTTCAGATTTCCAAATACACTTGTGTTATAATATACACGATAATCGGAAGCCGGATGGTTAAAGTTCTCTACATTCTTCTTACTTCCTGTAACAGGGTCCACTACATAAAGAGTCTCTTTTCCTGCTTTACCACCACTGTAATTATTAGAAAAAGGCTTCACCTGTGTTAAATCTAAGTCCATAGCCAGGGTGACTTTTTTCTCTTTAAAATCAGAGTTCGTATAATTAATCCTAAAAATCATCGGATTACCATCATCGGAACTTAACTGATAGTTTGCCTGTTTCTCTGCCAGCGTTGTGGGCTTAAAAAATCTACCGTCAATATCATCCCCTAAAGTAAAGGTAGCTCGCAGCCCTGTTGTTAAATTTGTAACATAGGTATCGTTTTGAGCAGCAATGCCTGAAGATGCCGTGATTGCATTATGAACTGCTGAAACATCAAGATCCGCTTTCAATGTATATGTCTTTTCGCTTTCTGCGTCATGCGGATTAGAGGAAGTGGAATCATACTCTGTGTCCGGAGCAGAAGATTCTTTAATTGAAAGGTCTCCCGTAATAACTAAATCTTTATTCTTAACGCTTCCTAAGTTTGTTCCAATTCTACCAAAAAAACCGGGGTTAAAGTTGGTATCACCCTTTGTGCCTTTCGCATCCTCCGCCGTGATTGCTTTATTAACATAGGAACCTACATCAATCTTTGTTCCTTGAAAATTGTTATTCTCCTCTGGAATAACCGTATTTACATTATTCGGTACTGTCGTATTCGGATCTACCGCAAGTTCCGCTGTAGATGCACCAGCCACTGCTGCAGCTCCTTCCGCAGCTGTTCCTTCTGTAGCTGCTGCCCCTTCAGTTCCTGTTGCCGTTGTCTCAGCTCCTGCTGTAGCTGCCGGTGCTGCCGCTTCAGTTCCGCTTACTGTTGCCTCTGTACTTGTTGCCGCTGCTAAGCTTCCCTCATCAGCTCTAGCGCTTAGTGGTGCTGCTGCAAGAACGCCTGTCATAGCGAGTGCAGCTACTTGAACTTTCAAATTCTTCTTTCTCATTTTCATTCTCCCTTGCTTTCGTAATTGATGTACCCACAACGCCACTCTTTCATCCTCGAATTTTAAGCTATGCTGTACATGTGAATGGTAGAAATTCTGCGGATTTCTTTTCCTTCCGCAAGGTTCCTTAAAAATTGCCCACAATTATTTCTCAAAACAGGTCCTATATTACTA
>CAUTEL010000139.1:0-4975 GCA_963537185.1 uncultured Oribacterium sp.
GGCAATATACAAAGAGTAAATATTATTTTTCTTTAAGTCGGGATTGATTTCGATGTTCACTCCCCACTTATCCGTCAAATAAAAGTACAGCTCCTGCTTATAGCCGAGAACCACTGTAATCTCCTCTATCCCCGCCTCTTTAAGCTGTCGAATCTGCCGTTCAATCAAGGTCTCTCCATTTTTCATAAAGAGCCCTTTGGGCATATTGTATACGGATTTAGAGGAAATATCTCCGCCTCCTGCGGCAAGTATCACGGCATTGTTTACCTTTAATGCCTCTATCTCCTTCTTGGCAATGTCTGTAACGGAGGCATCCACAATATACCCCTTCTCCTCCAGTTCCCTTACAATTTTTGCTACCTCATCACTATCCTTAAAGGCAGCGTAATGTACATTTTTAAAAATGTATTCCGGAATATTGTCAAGCTTTTCCGCCGTCTTAAGCAAAGTTCTGATGACTTCAAACTCCTTATCGCTAATCATAACAAAGCATCCTTTCTTTTTAACTAATATCTCTATTTGCTGCTCTCTCAGCTTCTCTTTTCTTTTTCAAAAGAAGAAGTCCCTCAAATTTATCCAAGTCCTCCTTCACCGTTATTTTAAAGTTATAGCCGGAGGATTTAGAAAACCAAAGCCTCTTGCCAAGTGCCAGATAAAGCGATGTAGTATGGGGTTCCAGAGTGTCCAGAATCCCCCTCCTCTCCGCCTCCAAATAGGAATCTAAGAGTTCTCCGAAACGAAAGGTCCAGGGAGAGCTGAAGCCTTTAATCGTTTCGCGAATCAAGTTTTGACTCGTGCTGTATTCATCATCTTTTATACAGGTGCATAAAGGCGAATCTTCCGCACTGATGGCATTTCCATGTTCCTTAGCAACTCTTATACCGTCATGGATAATATCCGCTGTGCAGAAGGGAGAAACGCCAAAACTGATGACTAAAAGGTCCTCTCTATTCATCTTGTCTTTTAGATGATACACACCGTTTCGACAGGATTCTTGAAAGTTTTTTCCTCCCTCCGCTATCCATTTCAGCTTAGTGATTCTCTGCTTTTTACATATAGATTTCACTTCTTCTATCCAATCTCTATGACAGACAATCTCTATTGCATCAATTTCCGCTGCTTTCTGAAAGTTCTCCGCAGTGTAGGCAAGAATGCTCTTCCCTTCCACTTCTATAAATTGTTTAGGAATGTCGGCACCAAGCCTTGTCCCTGTACCGGCAGCCAAAATCATGGCAACATTCACGGCTTCTCCTTTCTCAAATGCACACCTGCTCTAACTCATGGATGCATTCGCTGTGAATTAAAACTCTTACAAAAACTATGTCGACTAAAAATCACCTCAATATTAGATTATGCATTAAATTTTAATCTTTTTTCTATTATTTCCGCTTTATAATCACAGTATGTTGATTTATAATATACGCATCTGGCTTTTCCTTCCCTATCACTCCCTTTGAGTAAGCCAACACCTCCCTGTGGAAGGGGGCCTCTGTACAAAGGAGGACTACTTATATCATGTCTATAGGAAGTAATATCAAAAAACGCCGTTTTGAGCTTAGGATGTCGCAACAGGATCTGGCAAATGCACTTGGCTACAAAACACGCTCCACGATTGCAAAGATTGAGTCCGGAGAAAATGATCTTACGCAAAAGAAATTGCAACGTTTTGCAGAAGTTCTCGACACCAGTATCGAAGCCTTACTGAGTAGAACCCCGCTCTCATCTTCCCTGCCTTATCAAAATGATCCCGGAAAGAATAACGAATTCCCACAACAAAGTCGCAACAAAACTGTAGCCATCATTCTTGCAGGAGGTAAATCCTACCGAAATAAACAAAACATTCCCAATCAGTTTATTAACATCCTCGGGAAGCCGGTAATTGTCTACTGTATGGAAGCCTATCAAGCCCATGCTGCAGTGGATGATATTTATGTTGTTTGTTTAAAGGGTTGGGAACAAATTGTAACTGCCTACGCAGAGCAATATGGAATTCATAAATTACGCGGTTTAATTCCCGCCTCTTCATCCGGAATTCTTTCCGTAAAAAATGGACTGGATGCCATACAAACGAAGTATACCAGAGAAGATATCGTGATTTTTCAAGAAGCAAACCGTCCCATGGTTTCCATAGATATGATTTCCAAACTGCTTCAGGCATGTATCGAAAACGGATCAGCCAATATCTGCCAAAAGATGAACGATTATGTCCAATTTCTCTACGAAGACAACAAACCTCGTTACTTAGACCGTAATTCCATAGTAAGCCTCGAATCTCCGGAAGCCTACCGCATAGGAATCATTATGGATGTTTTTTTGCAGGTCAAGAAAAAGGAGCATCCATTAGACGAAAGCTGCTGCGCTATGCTTCTTTACAAGCTGGGCTTTCCTATTAATTTTATTGAAGGAAATGTGAATAACATTAAGATTGTGCGGCAGGAAGATATATCGCTGACCACTGAACTCTTACGCCACCAAGTGGCAGAGAACTAAACAGCTCCTGCATGTTAATCCATTTTCAACATGCGGGAGCTGTTTAGTTTCAAATTTATTTCTTATTTTATTCCTGATTTACCTTTTTAGTTCTCTTCCTCTTTCTTCTCTTCCTGCTCCAAGAGGCGCACTACGGTTTTTCCGATTCTGTGGTTCTTAATCTCCGCCACATCAATGCTTAGATTATCCGTGTCCAGATGGAAGCAAGTTCCATCTTCGGGTACCTTTCCGAGTATTCCCATGATGTATCCGCCAAAGGTATCGGCTGCCTCCAAATCCAAATTAATCTTCAGCTCTTCATTGACATCTTCCAAGTCTGCCGTACCCAGAATAATCCATTCATTCTCCGAAACAGCTTCAATCGGATCCGGTTCGGGAATCTCATCCTCTTCGTGCAAATCTCCCACCAAGGCCTCAACCAAGTCGTGCAGGGTTACAATTCCCGTCATGCCGCCATACTCATCGAGCACCACGCCGTAGTATTTTCTTTCCTTCTTCATGGTTTCAAAAAGGTCGGAAACCTTCATGTTTTGAGAAATAAAGAAGGGACGATCAACCGCATTTTTCATCACATTTGGACGGCTTAAGTCATTTAGACGGAAGTAGTCCTTCGTATTCAGTATTCCGATGATATCATCATCGTCCTTTCCGCAAATGGGATAGCAGGCAAAGCGGTGTTCATGAATGGTCCGTCTCCACTGTCTGTCCGTGTCTTCAATGTAGAGCATGGCCACATCCGTTCTGTGCGTGCAGACATCTTCTACCGTTAAGTCATTGAACTCGAACACATTCTGGATAAATTCATTTTCCGTAGACTCAATCGTTCCCTTTTCCAAGCCTTCATCCACCATCATTAAGATGTCTTCTTCCGATATCCCGACCGTGTCCTCATCCGGATCGATTCCGATCAGTCTGAGAATTGCATTGGTGGAAGCTGATAAAAGGAAAACCAAGGGATTCGTGAGTAAAGAAACCAGACTGAGAATCGGTGCAATATTCAGGGCAATTGCCTCCGTGTGCACCTGCGCAAGCCTCTTCGGAACAAGCTCTCCGAAAACAATGCTGATATAGGATAAAATCAGCGTAATCAAAACAATGGAAATGGGATGAATCACCTCCACACTTAAAGTCGGAATAAGGCGCAACACCCGGCCGTCCAATATCCCGGCAAAGCTCTCCGCCGCAAAGGCACTGGAGAGAAAGCCCGCCAAGGTAATAGCCACCTGAATCGTGGACAAAAAGCGGGAGGGCTCCTCCGTGAACTCCAAAAGCTTCTTTGCCTTCTTATTGCCTTCCTCACTCAATTTCTTTAATTTTGCTTCTCCTACCTGTAAAACGGCAATTTCCGCACAGGAAAAAAATCCGTTCACCAGTATCAATACAAATAAGAGCACAACTCTTCCCAGCATAACGCTTCTTTACTCCTCCTTAAACTTCAGCTTTATTCTGAAAACACTTCTTGAAAACTACAAGGATTTTATACAACGAGAAAAAGGCATAGTAACAATTCACTATACCTTCTCCTCTATTTTTAGTATCAAAACTGTCTTATATCTATTAGCTAGAGTAGGGGTTTCAGTATTCCCGTCTCCGTCGTCGTCCATGACTGTTCCTTTCCCAAGATGTCTTTGCATAATAACGGGATTATACGGAAACTTCCCTGCTTTGTCAAATTTCCCGTCTCCTAATTCTTCGGCTTATTTCTTCCGACTATAAGAGATAAGTATTATAGCTCTCAGGAAATCGGATTCTTAGCCTACTACTTCATTATAGCGGGAAGTCACATCCGAACTACACTTAATCAAGCGTTCCAAGGATCCCTCTGTTGTGCTGAGAGTTAATTTTTCCGCTTCAGAGTAAGGTCTCTGCTCGTCTACACGAGCAATCAAGGCCTGTGTCTGCACCTTAAACTCTGTAATGGTATTGTTGAAGAAACTGAGTTGTCCGCTCTTATAGCTTTCAAAACCTTCCTTTTCCAGCTCCGCTTCGTCCTTATAGTTTACCGCAAATTCGGCAAGCACTGAGGCCATTTCCTCATATTTCGGGCGAATCTCCGTCAGGTCCAGGGAAAGGACATTTTCATCCGAAATCTCTTCCTGCTTGTAAATGGCATTCATAATTTCGGACTTTAACATAGTAAGTTTCAGCATCTGATAACGAATCGTATAGCCTTCCTTCTGAAAGTGCTCCAAATCTAATGCCTGACGCTCCTGTAAAATGGCCCTTAAGCTATTCAAGTAGGGGAGTCTCTCTTCGTCATAGGCATTGACTGCCGGAACAAAACGACTGTGAATTTCCTGCCCCTTGGCATAATTGTCATCCAGATAGCCCTTTTGATTTCCGTAGTTTCCGGCTTCATCCAAAACCTTCATTAAGTCTCTTAAGGTCGGAATCAGGGTCAAAGCATGCTCGTCCATTTCCGTATAGCTGGTGCCCAAATCCGCTTGCGCTTCCACATTGTCCAATAATTCATAATCATAATTAC
>CAUTEL010000140.1:0-4943 GCA_963537185.1 uncultured Oribacterium sp.
CCACGGCAGCTATGACGGATGTTACAGCTGTATTAAGGCCGGATTTACTTCCATCATGTTTGACGGATCTCATTTTGCCATTGATGAAAATATTGAGAAGACCAAGGAACTTGTTGCGGCAGCACATAAAGCGGGAATATCCATTGAAGCGGAAGTCGGCTCCATCGGTGGAGAAGAAGACGGCGTTGTGGGAATGGGCGAGTGTGCAGATCCTCAGGAATGTAAGAAGATTGCGGAATTGGGAGTAGACTTCCTTGCAGCAGGCATCGGCAATATTCACGGAGTTTATCCGGAAAATTGGCAGGGACTTTCCTTTGAGACTCTGGCTGAGATTAAGAAGGCTGTCGGAGAAAATATGCCCCTTGTTTTACATGGCGGTTCCGGAATCCCGGAGGAGCAGATTAAGAAGGCAATTTCCCTCGGTGTAGCCAAAATCAATGTAAATACTGAGTTGCAACTTGTATTTGCAAAGGCAACCAGAGAATATATTGAAGCGGGATTAGACCAAAAGTCTAAGGGCTTTGATCCGAGAAAACTTTTAAAGCCGGGCGCTGATGCAATTATCGAGGAATGTAAGGCTAAGATTGCTCTTTTCGGTTGTGGCGGAAAGGGCTAATCCATAAAAACGGATAAAATCGGATTTAAAACTTTGATATTTCGTAGTATTGGAAAAATTTCTTTTTCGATACTACGAAATATTCATTTATAACGGGGATTACGCGTAAGATTTACGCTACTCCTTTGTACTGATTTTTAAAGATGCTGAAGAGGATGGAGAGGAATGGATAATTTTTCAAAGAATGTTTTTCATGACGGGATGATGCGGGAGAGACTTCCGAAAAATGTCTATATGAAGTTGAAAAATGCGATTCAAGAAGGGAACTCCCTGAGCCTGGAGCTTGCGGATGCCGTAGCACAGGGGATGAAGGAGTGGGCGATTGAAGAGGGGGCTACACACTATACCCACTGGTTCCAGCCTCTTACAGGCATTACAGCGGAGAAACATGAGGCCTTTCTTAGTCCTGTAGGAGAAGGAAAGGTTATGCTGGAGTTCTCCGGTAAGGAGCTTGTGCGCTCAGAAGCCGATGCCTCATCTTTCCCGTCCGGCGGTCTTCGTGCCACTTTTGAGGCAAGGGGATATACGGTCTGGGATTGTACCAGCCCTGCATTTTTAAGAAGAGAAGGCGAGACGGTTACACTTTGCATTCCCACTGCCTTTTGTTCTTATACCGGAGAGGCGCTTGATAAAAAAACTCCCTTACTTCGTTCCATGGAAGCCATCAATAGGGAAGCCCTTCGTATTTTGCGACTATTCGGAAATGAAAGAAGCCGTTTTGTTAAGCCGTCAGTTGGAGCGGAGCAGGAGTATTTTCTGATTGACCGGGAAAAATATCTGAAAAGAAAGGATTTAGTTTACACCGGAAGAACTCTTTTTGGGACAATGCCTGCAAAAGGGCAGGAGCTGGATGACCACTACTACGGTATTATTCGAAAGAGAATAGCAGAGTTTATGCGGGATCTCGATGAGGAGCTTTGGAGTCTCGGCGTACCGGTGAAAACGGAGCACAATGAGGTAGCCCCTTCTCAACATGAGCTTGCCGTGGTTTATGAGGAGGCAAATATTTCCCTGGACCATAATCAGTTGGTTATGGAAAGCTTGAAGAAGGTAGCTTCCCGACATGGCTTGGAGTGCCTCCTTCATGAAAAACCGTTTTCGGGTGTGAACGGTTCTGGTAAGCACAATAACTGGTCCCTTACTACGGATGACGGTATAAACCTTATGAATCCGGGAGAAAGTCCCCACGAAAATATACAGTTTCTCTTGGTTCTGGCTTGTGTACTTGCAGCAGTGGATACGCACAGTGAGCTCCTTCGCATGTCTGCGGCCAATGTCGGAAATGACCACAGATTAGGTGCGGATGAGGCACCTCCCGCGATTATTTCCTGCTTTATCGGAAGCCAACTGCAGGGGGTAGTGGAACAACTCATTGGAACGGGCTATGCTACGAAGTCCAATCAAAGGAAGAGTCTGACTATGGGGGTGAGCGCTCTCCCGAATGTCCTTCAGGATGATACGGACAGAAACAGAACTTCTCCATTTGCTTTTACAGGAAATAAGTTCGAGTTTCGTATGCTGGGGTCCTCCGATTCCATTGCGAGTGCCAACATTATCTTGAATACCATTACTGCGGAACAGTTCCAAAAGGCAGCTGATTTTCTGGAAAAACAAGAGGACTTTCAGCTTGCCGTACATGACTATATCAAGGAACTTCTTACCAAGCATGAGCGAATTATCTTTAATGGAAACGGTTATGCGAAGGAGTGGATAGAAGAGGCGGAAAGGAGGGGACTTCCAAACCTTTCTTCCATGGTTCAGGCTATTTCCGCGTTAACGAAGAAGGAGGCAATAGAGCTTTTTTCCAAATTTTCCATTTATACCGAGTCGGAGCTTCTCAGCAGAGAGCTGGTTGAATATGAGCATTACATGAAGGTGATTCATATCGAGGCAAGAGCCATGGTTAATATCAGCGGAAAGCAGATTATTCCTGCGGCAATTCAGTATGTGGAGCGAATCGCCTCCACCTTAAAGCTCGTGCGTGAGGTTTCGAAGACCGCTTCGACTTATGCCGAGGAACGCTTACTTCATGAAGCTTCAGGCCTGTTGGAGGAAATTGAGAAGAGAAGAGAGGAGCTTTTGGAGAAGCTCGAAAATGCAGGAGAATATAATACGGAAAAAGAAAAGGCCTTTTATGCCTACGAGACAATTGTTCCTGCTATGCAGGCTCTTAGGAAGCCTTGTGACAGTCTGGAAACGATTATGGATAAGAGCCTCTGGCCATTCCCGAGCTATGGCGACCTTTTATACGAGGTGTCGGAGATTTAGCTGTTGCAAGATAAGCCGCTCTCTAAAAATAAGATTTTTACTCTAGAGTATCGCTTACAGAATGTGAGATACCTCGATTCATAAAATATAAAATAGTACAGGAAAAAAATTTTCTTTTTTCCCTTATTATTGTTCATAAAAATACGATATACTTATTGCGTGAACAAAATAAAAAAGAGATAAGAGGAGAAAAAAATGAATTCCTGTGCTATTTTATTGCGAAATATTATGGAATACCCGGATTTCAGTCAAAGACAGCTGGCAGAGATAACGGGAATGTCTCTTGGGAAGGTAAATCAATGCCTGAAGGAATGGGAAGAAAAAGGATATTTGGAAAGAGCCTTGAATCAGGGAAAAGAACATAAGCTCACGAAAAAAGGAAAGGCTTTCTTAGAGGGAGATAGAGTGGATGCAGCCCTTGTTTTGGCGGCAGGCTTTGGCTCCCGCTTTGTTCCCTTAACCTATGAATGCCCGAAGGGGCTTTTGGAAGTCTTCGGGGAAAGAATGATTGAGCGGCAGATTAAGCAGCTCCATGAGGTGGGGATTTATGATATCACGATAGTGGTAGGGTATCTAAAGGAAAAGTTTGATTATTTAATCGATGCCTACGGGGTAAAGCTATTGTATAATCCGGAGTATTCCACAAAAAATACTATAGGGACTCTTTACCATGCAAGAAAAGCCATGGAAGGAAAGAACTTTTACATTCTTTCTTCCGATAACTGGATGCGGGAGAATATGTACCATACTGTAGAGCCCGTTTCCTGGTATGCCGCAAGCTTTATGGAGGGGGAGACCAAGGAATGGGTATTAAACTGTGCAAGGGACGGGCAAATTAAAAGTGTAGAGGTAGGAGGAGAAAATGCCTACTGTATGTTCGGTCCGGTATTTTTAAAGAAAGAATTCTTCTCGGCCTTTCTGCCTTATCTGGAGGAATACTATCTAAAGCCCGGAACGGATGACTTTTACTGGGAGGATGTTCTTCGACTTAGCTTAAAGCAATTACCTCCGATTTACCGGAACGAGCAGAAGGAGGGGCAGATTTACGAGTTTGAGAACCTGGAAGAGCTGCGCGCCTTTGATGAAAAGTATAATGAGAGCTCCGGATCGGAAGCCATGGAGCTGATTTCCTCCGTCTTCCATATCCCGGAGCGGGAAATTGTAAAGCTTCGTTGTCTAAAG
Organism: uncultured Oribacterium sp.; assembly: GCA_963537185.1. Taxonomy (GTDB): domain Bacteria; phylum Bacillota; class Clostridia; order Lachnospirales; family Lachnospiraceae; genus Oribacterium. Next base: position 4,067 of record CAUTEL010000140.1, read on the forward strand.
TCCGGCATGACCAATAAGTCATTTCTTTTCCGGATTCATAAAGAGAGTGTGAATACAGACTATGCAGGGGCGGACTTCATCTGTCGTATCCCGGGAGTGGGAACCGGAAAGCTGATTAATCGAAAAGAAGAGGAAGAAATATACCGCATTGTAAAGGATTTGCACATTACCGAGGAGCTTCTCTATTTTAATCCGGAAAACGGCTATAAGATTTCTCGATATTATAAAGAGGCAAGAAATGCGGATTTTTCAAAGCAGGAAGAGAGAAGAGAATGCATGAAGATCTTATTAAAACTGCATGAGGGAAAGAAAGAAGTGGGACATTCTTTTTCTTTGCGGGAAAGGCTTCGATACTATGAAGATATTTGTCTGGAGGGAGGAGGCGAAATTCCTTATCAGGACTACGAAAAAATAAAGGTCTATAGAGAAAAAATGCTTGGTTTTACGGAAGAATCAAATCCTCCTTCCTGTCTATGTCATATTGATGCAGTGCAGGACAATTTTATTTTCACTAAAGAAGGTGTGAAAATGATTGACTGGGAATATGCAGGGATGGCGGATCCCTTACTGGATATTGCGATGGGAGCGATTTATTCCTATATGGACTTTGAAGAGGCCAAGGCTCTACTCGAGGACTATTTCTTTGCAATAAAAGAAGAAAAAGTGGAGAATCCCTTGATTTTATGCGGTAGAGATAAGGAGGATTTGGAAAAACTTTTAATTGCTTACATGGGGCTTTCCGGTCTTCTTTGGAGCTTGTGGTGTGCTTATAAGATGCGTAAGGGACAGGAATTCGGAGAATACAGTCTGAAGATGCTCCGTTATTTTAAAGATGCAAAAAAGATCTTGGACTTATAAAATATGAAAAACATATATT
>CAUTEL010000141.1:0-4876 GCA_963537185.1 uncultured Oribacterium sp.
TATGCTTCTAAATAAGGACTTAATTCGGCATTTCTTCCATTATAGTACCCCCAACTAAACAGAGGGATGTTTTTACAATATGTTGAATTACTTGTCTGGAAGTTAACATCCGAATAGCTAGCAGAAACTAATTGGACAAAAACTTTCATAGCAGATGTATAGGGAATGACGGAAAATTGAGTCTATGAAATAAGTCCTTGTTTTCAAAAGGAGACTCAAAATGAGAAAAAGAAAAATGGCTGTAAAGATGGCAGCTCTTGCCATGTCCGGAACGCTTGCGTTAGCTCCGGTCTGTGCTAGGGCAGAAGAGCTAAGCTCTACTACAGAAGGAGGGAGCTCTGCTACAGAAGGAGGAAGCTCTGTTACAGAAGGAGGGAACGCTGCTACAGGAGGGGTAAGCTCTGCTACGGAGGGGGGAAGTCCTACAGGGACAGAAGGTGAAGGTGCTTCTATCCTTCCATCGGTTACGTCCGGTTCAGGGACACAAGCACTTGTACCTGCAGAGGAGGATAAGGAAAGTCCGGCTAAACCCGAAATACCGGAAGAAAATCTTGAAGGGACGAAGATTAAGTTCTATGAAGAGGGAACTGCTCATTTAGATTTGATGCCGGGTGTATCAGAGAGTGCTTCTAAGGGAGATTTTACTTTTACAGGACGTGCTACGGAGGGGGATGCCGGGCAGGAGAAGAATCTTCAGGGAGAATTTTCTGAGAGATTCTTAGGAAATAATGTTCCCGATTACAGTAAGGAACCGGAGAAAGTCGCCGAAGAGTTTAAGGCATTGAAGAGCAAAGACTTTATGATGTATGGTGATTTGTCTATCTCTAAAGAGGAAAACGGGGAAGGGGCGGATAGTACAGAGCTTCAGCCTTATGCAGTAAAAGACGGGGAGAACTATACGATAAAGGCGGAATACGATGTTTCAACCATTCATCGTGGAATAGAGACATTCGGAAAGTTTGTGGACTATAAAAGGTATGTCAACATTCCCAAGGATAAGGTGGATGACACAGATTCCGGTGCAGTAGAGACAGAACTGAAGGCAAGCTTTAGTATGGGAGAGGGGCTGGACGGAAGCTTTCATGAGACAGAGGATCCTGAGGAAGCTAAAAGATATTACAGCTTAATTGCTACAGATGGACATCCTCTTCTGTACCGCATTAATTATGAAAAATCCGAGTTCAAAAAGAACAAGGTGATACTCTCTATGGAAATGGACCCGGGAGATTCTGCCTTTAAAGATAATAAGACTTTTGGGAACTTTAAGGAGCTTGTTAGCAATTCTGCGAAAAAAATGCAGCTTTTGCTTAAGGGAGTTCAGCTTAAATCGGCAACGAAACTTTCTAAAGAAACGGAAACAGCAGCCGAGAAGACTACGGTGACCGAGGGAACAATTCATAACAGTCTGGTAGGCTATATGCATTCAGATGCTTATAATGATGTGTATGAAAATCGTTTTTATTCCGGTATTACTGGTTTGAATTCGGATGGAAGTGTACGTTATACGGGCTGGATTAGAACCAGTACCGATTTTAACTGGGGAGCAGTGCAGGGGGAAGCCGGCCGTGACAGTGTAGCCGGAAAGGAAAGTGATAAGCTTGCACTCACCGTGCAGTTTACCAATGTGGAAAAGAAGAATCTTCCGAATGAAAATACCGATCCCGTTAGACCGACTAACGGTGGTAACGGTGGAGGCGGTTCCGTAGACAGAACACCCATTATTCCTGCAGGAAATCCTGAAATCACTCCCCTTTCCAATCCGAATACTAATTCTGCTGAAGTGCTTGGTGCTAGTCGCCCTGACTCAATTACAAAAAATACAAGAGATACAGAGGAAAAGAATGGAGAGGTTCTCGGAAAAAACAGAGAGGAAAAAAAGCTCCTTTCCGCTCGTGCGATGGTTTCTACCGGAGATAAGAACTTCACTGTGCTTTGGGCTTCCCTTTTTGGCTTATCAGTAACTGCTCTTGCCGGATTTGTAGTTTTACAGAGAAAGAAAGAAGAAAAGTAAATCATTTAGAAAAGAACTTGTGTTGTGAGATGTCGTAAGCGAAAGCCTGCGACATCTCGCTTGTTTTTTGGAAAAGAAACTACGGACAAGATGGGCTGAAATGAAAATTATCCTTTATTTTCTTTGTTCTTGCCATGGCTGTTGTGAAAAACTTGTTTTATAAGGAGAAAGTGATACAATGCAAAAGTTATATTAGAAAAGAACAGAGTGAAGAGAACAGGTAGAAAAGTATATGAAAACGAGTAGATGCAGAATTTGTTAAAATATTTTTAGTATATAGCAAAAAACACTTCAGCATGAGCTAAGGGGGAAGGAAGTAAGATGGGAAGAAAAATCAATCTTGGCGTTATTGGCCTTGGACAAAGAGGAGCCGAACTGGTAAAGAATGTGTATTCAGAACATCCGGATGTAGAATTTATTGCGCTTTGTGATGTTTACGAGGATAGAAGAGAAGATATTGCAAAAGCTTTGGAGGAAATGGGACGGGAAAGGCCGAAGTGTTTTTCCGATTATAGAGATATGCTGGAAATGAAAGAACTGGATGCTGTTCTTATTTGTGCATCCTGGGATACGCACAGCGAAATTGCGATTGCCGCTATGCGTGCCGGTAAGGCGGTGGCTTCCGAAGTGGGCGGTGCGTATTCCATTTCCGAGTGTTGGAAGCTTGTGGATTGCTATGAAGAAACGAAGACTCCTATCATGTTTATGGAAAACTGTGTCTACGGAAGAGATGAAATGATGGTTTATCATATGGCGGAGTCAGGGGTTCTTGGAGAAATCGTCCACTGTGAAGGCGGCTATAAGCATGATTTGAGAGAGGAAATTTCTTTCGGAAAAGAGAACCGCCATTATCGCTTGGATAATTACATTCACCGAAATGCGGAAAACTATCCGACACACGAGCTTGGGCCCATTGCCAGAATTCTGCATATTAACCGAGGAAACAGGATGCTCAGTCTATCCTCTATGGCATCAAAGGCTGCCGGGCTTCGGGAATATATTCAGGAAAAGAAGCCGGAAGATAAGGCACTGCAGAATACGATTTTTCAACAGGGTGATGTAGTCAATACTATGATTAAATGCAGTAACGGAGAAAGCATTTTACTTACTTTGGATACCACCCTTCCGCGCGCTTATTCCCGCGGCTTTACCGTGCAAGGAACGAAGGGCATGTATATGGAAGACAATGCTTCTATTTTCCTGGACGGAGATGAGGGAGTGAAGGATCATTTTGATTGGAAGAAACAGTGGGGAAATGTGGAGCGCTTCCGCGCGCAGTATGAGCACCCGCTTTGGAAGGACTATCTGAAGACCGGCATAAAGAAGGGACACGGGGGGATGGATTATCTGGTTTTCTCCGACTTCATTCACTGCCTTAAGGAAGGGCTTCCCATGCCTATCGATGTCTATGATATGGCAAGCTGGATGAGTATTACGGCTCTCTCGGAAGAGTCTATTGCCCTTGGCGGTCAGCCTGTGGCGATTCCGGATTTCACAAATGGAAAGTGGATTAAGAGAAAGCAGGAACAATGCCTTTAGAGGATAAAAATAATCGAATAAAAGGGATAATCTCCATTATCCTTTCTGCGGCAGGTTTCGCCGGGATGGCCTTTTTCGTAAAGCTCTCCGGTGATGTTCCTGTTATGGAGAAAGCGATGTTTCGCAATGTGGTCGCGGCGGTCGTTGCTTTTCTCATTATGCGAAAGGAGGGAGTATCCTTTCATATTGAAAAGAAAAACAGGCTTTCCCTCTTTCTGCGTTGCCTTTTCGGAACAACGGGGCTTTTATGCAATTTTTGGGCAATCGGCTATCTTAAGCTCGGGGATGCGAGTATTTTGCAAAAGATGGCTCCGTTTTTTGCTATTCTGATGTCTGTTTTTATTTTAAAAGAAAAGCCGGGTCCTGTCGCAATTATTTCCGTTTTAATTGCCCTTCTTGGAGCGACTTTTGTAGTAAAACCCGGACAAGGGCTCCTTGGCTTTCCGGCTTTGATTGGCCTTTTTGGAGGCTTTTGTGCAGGTACGGCGTACACCTTTGTCAGGAAATTAGGAACGGAGGGAGTAAAGGGTGCGCAGATTGTTTTTTACTTTTCCATCTTCTCCTTGCTTGCACTTTTACCGTTTTGCATTTTACAATTTACCGCCCTGGCTGCCGGACAGTTTTTGTTCTTGCTGGGAGCAGGACTCTGTGCTGCAATTGGGCAAATTTTTGTGACAAAGGCTTACTCTTACGCCCCCGCAAAGGAAATATCGGTCTATGATTATAGTCAGGTCATTTTCTCCGCCGCCTTGGGCTTTAGCTTTTTAGGAGAAATACCGGATATTTACAGTTTGGTGGGCTATATTTTGATTTTTGCTATGGCGATTTGGAAATGGAAGAAGGGCTAGAATGAACGAAACAATACTACATAGAAAATCACAAAGATCTTTTAGAGAGGAAGAACTGAAGGAAGAACTTATTCGGAAAATTCAGGAGGAAGTTTCGGAGGTTAATGCGGAAAGTGCTTTGGCGATTGAATTTGTGGAAGACGGGAGCAGGGCGTTTAGACATTTTGGAAAATCGTACGGGCTTTTTAAAAATGTACGCAGTCTCCTCCTTTTGAAGGGAAATCCTGGACATCTGCATTTTAAGGAAAATATAGGTTATTACGGGGAAAGACTCCTTCTTTTTGCGGAAGAACTGGGATTGGACACTTGCTGGGTGGGCGGAACCTTTGACCGGGAAAGCTTTTCTTATCCGGAGGAAGAGGATGTGCAGGCAGTGATCCTTTTAGGCTATGCAGGAGAAAGTGGCTTGAAAGAGAAAATCATGAATTCTTTTTTGCCTACAAAAAAAAGACCTTGGGAGTCTCGAATTGAAGGAGAC
>CAUTEL010000142.1:0-4830 GCA_963537185.1 uncultured Oribacterium sp.
AGCCGCGCGGCGTCGATGAGCAGCTGCTGGTCTCTCTTGGCAGGCATGGGCTCTTTAAGATGCACTCCGTCAGGAAATTTCTCAAGAGAAAGCTCTTCCGTATTAAAACAGGAAATCTCCGCTTCCTTACAGAATTCCACCAGAGCCTCATTCAATTTTCCATCCATTGTGCTAAAGGGCTCATAGGATTTATCCCCTCTAAAATCCAAAGCCGGCGGGCAAATATAAAGAATGTGAGAAGCAATAAAAGGAATTCCTTCCTTAGGAAAATCTTCTAAAAATTCCTTAAGTCGGCTGACCACTCTTGGAATATCCGGCCTTCCATAGCTTAGGAAGTCATTTACTCCTAAAAACACGATTAGAAAGTCCGCTTTTGTAAATTCCTTACAGGCCTCCTTGAAATCTTCCCACTCAAAAGGAAGATAAGGAATACAACGCCCTACCTTGGCGTGGATGGAAAAATGAACCTCCGGAAAAGCTTGCTCCAGCATCGTCGTGTAGCGTTCCTCCACCGGGAGCCTCAGATCCTGATGCGCATCATTCGGAAGATAGCCGTAAGTTAAAGAATCCCCGTAAATCAGACATGAATATTTTGTATGCTTTTCTACCTCCATGCTTTTCTCCCTTCTTCAAGGAAATAAAAATAATAAATAAGCATTTTAATTTTTTTCTCCCCTGTCCTTTTTGTAAAGCGTGCGAAGACATCGGCACTTAATGAGCACAAGCAAAGCGATGTGCGAATTTAGTACCGCTATGTCGTAGCCCGAGCGAGAGCGACTTTACAAAAAGGATAGAGGAGAAGAGATAAACGCTTATTTATGATTCAGCTCCGGGCCGGCTACTCGCTCAGCCTCTCCCGCAACTCTCTTCGTCATCTTCACCTTATCAAAGTACTGAATCAATGCTTTAGCGCATTTTCTGCTCGTTCCAAACTGATCCTTCAAGGTCGCGATACCGAGTACCTCATTTTCCGAAAAATAGTTCTTAAGATAGTCCTCCACCTTGTCAAGATTCTCCTTTAAGATCAGAAGCTCCGGATCCTCTCCGACCTTTAAAAGCTGCCCTTCCACGATCAAGTTTTGCAGAATGTCGAGAAAGTCTTCCTCCTTCGCTTTCTTTCGATCAAGCTCCTCCACACGGGGAAGCATAAAGCCGGCGTCGGAAAGCTCTAACAAAATATTTTTTTCGATTTTTTGGTAGGCTTCGTCCTTGAAATCCGTTCTATCTTCCAAAAGCAGGTATTCCCCTTCCAAACGCACACCGGAAATAAAGGGCATGCAGGCATCAAAGAGGTTTTGCTTACTGTTCTTTAAGAGCTTTTCACGCATCTCCGCCTTTGGAATGCCGATTCGATAGGGGTGCTTTTTATAAAAAGCTTCCAGTACATGTTCCATTTCCGTACCGAGAATATACGCATTTTCCTTATGCAGAAAATAGCGTTCCTTCTGTACAAGGACAGGGAAAACGCGTTCTTCCCGAATCAAATTTTCCATAGCGGGCTCGATTTCTTCCTTCGAGTGGGAAATGCGCTTGGCAAGGCTCGGAATCGTATACAAGGTTTCCAGTTCTTCTCGAAGAAGTGTTTCCAGCACATCCTCTAAAGAGCCCTTATCCTTACTTAAAAGCTCCTGAATGGCATCGTCCGAGAAGCGCTTCTTCTTTCTCGCATTGGGTTCCAGTACAGTGCCGCCTCCGATAGTTTCCACCGGACTGTAAAAGCGGAGAATAAAACGGTCGCCCCGCTTAAAGACCGTTTCCTCTTCTAAAATAAACTCGCAAAGCCCCTCTTCTCCCGGGCCGATTTCTTCTTTATCGAGAAGCACCACACGACAAAGCAGTTCTTTCGTGCCGGACAAAAAATGCAGTCTTTCTCTGTTTTTCAGACTTCTCTTCGTATCGGGAAGCATGCTCACTTTTCCGTCCATAAGGGTGGAATTCTCCATACTGTTTTCCGCGGAAATAACCGAGCCCTTGTGAAGCTCTTCTTTTTTTACGCCGGTCAGATTCAATGCCACACGCTGTCCGGCTTCCGCAATTTCAGAGTCCTGCTCATGCACCTGAATATTTCTGATTCTGGCATGCAGTCCCTCCGGATAAACCTCGAGAGCATCCCCTTTATGGAGCGTTCCCGAAATAAGGGTTCCCGTAATAATGGTTCCGAAGCCCTGCAGGCTAAATACACGGTCAATCGGAAGACGCGGAATGCCCTTAGTATCTCTTTCCGGAAGCGCCTGTACCATCTCGGAAATCACCTTTTTACAATCCTCAATTCCCTCCCCCGTAACGGAGGATACGCGAACCACGGGGGCATTTTCCAAAATACTCCCTTTCAGCTCTTCCTTAATATCCTCTTCCATCATGGAAATCCATTCACTATCTACGGTATCACATTTTGTTAGTACGAGAATACATTTTTCAATACCGAGGAGCTTTAAAATATCCAGATGCTCTCTTGTCTGCGGCATGATTCCTTCATCGGCAGCCACAACCACAAGTACCATGTCCATCCCCACGACACCGGAAACCATTTGCTGAATAAACTTCTCATGTCCGGGTACATCAATGATGCCGCAGCGTAAGCCTTCTTCCAAGTCAAACCAGGTAAAGCCCAGCTCAATCGTAATTCCTCTATCCTGCTCTTCCTTTAAGCGGTCCGTATTCCTCCCGGTCAGCGCCCGAATCAGCGTTGTCTTTCCATGGTCTATATGTCCCGCTGTACCGATGATAATGTGTTTCACTCTAAAGCCTCCTGCATACTCTCTACTACTCTTTCTAATTCTTCTTCCCGAATCGTGCGAAGGTCAATCCAGAAATCATCCTCCATAACTCTTCCGATCAAGGGCTCCTTTGTAAAATGCAGTCTCTTCTCCAGCTCCGGTACCGAAATATGTCTTGGGTGGAAACATAGAGCATAGCTATCCATATAGGTATCCGGGAGAGAGCCTCCCCCAACCTGGGACTCACAAGGCCGAATCGAGCATTCCCCTTGGATATGATTTTTCCGGAACAAGTCCAAGAGCTGCTCCGCTCTTTCCTTTATAGAAGCAGCATTCTCGGAAAGCATTTTTAAAACCGGAATCCGCTCCTCGATTCCCTCCATGTGGAGATACTCGCGAAGAGTCATGGAAAGTGCCGCTACCGTAAACTTATCAATTCGGAGAGCTCTTGTCAGCGGATTCTTCTTCATGGCATCAATATACTGTTTCTTTCCGATGATAATACCCGCCTGCGGACCGCCGAGCAGCTTATCTCCGCTAAAGCAGACGATGTCTACACCGGATTCAATGGCTTCCTGCACCATCGGCTCATGGCGGATTCCATACTTTTCCAGAGGCAATAACACACCGGAGCCCAAGTCTTCGATGATAGGAATATTGTGCTCTACGGAAAGAGCCTTCAGATCCTTTGCCGCCACCGACTCCGTGAATCCCATGATGCGGTAATTACTGGTGTGCACTTTTAAAAAGGCCTTGGTGTTCTCCGTAATCGCTTCTTCATAGTCGCGTAAATGCGTCTTATTCGTGGTACCGATTTCCACCATATCGGCACTGGACTGCGCACAAACATCGGGAATACGGAACTTTCCGCCAATCTCCACCATTTCCCCTCGGGAAACGATGACTTCTCCGCCCCTTGCCATGGTGGAGAGGATAAGAAGCACAGCGGAAGCATTGTTATTGACCACCATGGCATCCTCCGCCCCGGTGATTTTGCAAAGCATATCCTTCATGTGAGAATAGCGCTCGCCCCTCTTTCCCTCTTCCAAGTTATACTCGAGGTTTGAATAGGAAGAAAGAAGCGTCGCAAGCTCGGTAGAAATCTTGTGGCTTAGCGGTGCTCTTCCCAGATTCGTATGTAAAATGGTGCCGGTTCCGTTTAAAAGAGGACGAAGCTTTAGTTTTAAACCTTCTTCTACTCTCTCCATTACATAGTCCTCAATACGCTCTATTTTCTTAAAGATACGGTCTTCAAAGCCGTCTGTCCCCTCCGATTCCGGATAGGTCTTAATCTCCTCTCGGATTTCTTCCACGACCTCTCGCACCTGCTCCGTTACATAAGATAAGCCGTAATCCTGAATCAGGGAAAGAATTTCCTCCCGCTCTAAAAGTAAGTCCACCTTGGGAATCTTTCTGAATAAATTGTTCTTGTCCATATGCCGCTCTTTCTATTTTGATTATGGGGAAAATGAGATAATCTGCCTTTATCGCCTCATTATAACAAAAAAGAAGAGAGGGAAAAAGTAGGACTTTCCCCCTCTTTTACTCCGCCTCCACATTGTACAGGGCATAAAAATAGCCCTTTTTTTCCAATAACTCCGTAAAGCTCCCTTCTTCCTCGACTTTTCCATTCTTTAATACGAAAATCTTATCCACTCTACTCAATATTCGACTGTCCAGATCATGCAGGACTATGATTTCCGTTGTATTTTCAATGTTTAGCAAAGTGTCCAAGACCAGATAAGTATTTTCCTTATCCAAGGAAGCCGTAATCTCGTCCGCAAGTAAAATGGGAGTTTTCCGAAGTAAACTTCTTGCTATACTGATTCTCTGCCTTTCTCCACCGGATAAGGCTGCCCCATTTTCCCCACAAAGATAATCTAAGCCCTTTTCCTTAATAAGATTCCTTAGTCCTGCTCTTTCAATCACGGACTGTAGCTCCTCTTCCCGGCAATTCTGAAATAAACTGATATTCTCTCGAATTGTTCCGTCAAAGATAAAGACTTCCTGCTGAATGTAGGAGATCTCCTTGAAAATTCTGTCTTCTCCCAAATCCATAGTGTCCTGCCCCCCAATGCTAATTGTCCCGGACTGTGCTCTTTCCATGCCCATA
>CAUTEL010000143.1:0-4818 GCA_963537185.1 uncultured Oribacterium sp.
GTGCCGACCTTTAGACATAAAATGTTCTCCGACTATAAGGGAACAAGAAAATCCATGCCTGAAGAATTAAAGCTGCAGGTACCGATTCTGCAGGAGCTTCTAACTGCCATGAATGTTCCCATTTTAACGCTGGAAGGCTATGAAGCAGACGATATCTTGGGGACAGTTGCAAAAAGAATGCAGGAAGAGGGGAAGGAAGTCACCATTGTATCCGGTGACAGAGATCTTTTGCAGCTTTCCGATGAGCATATCAAGATTTCCCTTCCGAAGACGGCAAAGGGGGAGACCAATATTTATAATTACTACCCGAAGGATGTGGAAGCGGAGTGGGGAGTTAGCCCAAAGGAATTTATTGACTTAAAAGCCCTTATGGGAGACAGCTCCGACAATATCCCGGGGGTCCCCGGTATGGGAGAAAAAACGGCAACATGGATTATTACAAAGTATCACAGTATTGAAAATGCTCTTTCTCACGCAGATGACCCGGAATTTAAGGTACCCAGAAAGCCGAATGCGGCAGAAGACTTGAAGACGCATTTTGAACTTGCAAAGTTATCGAAGGAGCTTGCGACCATCTGCATCGATGCGCCGATTGCTTTTCGCTTTGAGGATGCCAAGCTGGAAAACTATGCCAATGCGAAGAGCCTTGCACTTGTAAAGAAATGGGAGTTTCGTTCTCTCATTCCCCGCTTTTCTTCGGAAAACACGGAGGAGAGCCCTGTCTTTTCATTAAAGCCCCGGAAGGATGTAACGGATCCCTATCTTTTTCAGATTGTTGTAAAGGATGCCGTGAAACAGGGAGAGCTAGGACTTATTTTAGCAGAGGAAGAAGAGAAGGTTCTTTATCTCGCACTTTCCGATGAGCGTCTCTATCGAGTTCCTCTTAATATTGCGGAAGAAAAACTTCCGGAGCTTTTTAAGGCCTGCAAGATTTATACTTTGGACAGTAAAAAGGAAATGCACCTTCATGAAATATTCACGGAGGGCGAGGTCTATGATTTAGCGATTGCCGCCTATCTTTTGAATCCCTTAAAAGAGTCTTATTTCTATGATGATTTGGCAAGAGATTACCTTTCCCTTATTTTGCCCGGGAAAAAAGAACTGAAGAACAGCCGAGAAGAGGGGACTTATCAGGCACTCATCGCCCTAAAGGCAAAGGATGCTCTTTTCTCTAAATTAAAGGAAGAGGGGCAGTGGGAGCTTTATGAAAAGATTGAATTGCCGCTTGCAAGAACACTCTATTCCATGGAAAAGGCCGGAATCATGGTCGATAAGGAAGAGCTTCTTTCCTACGGAAAGGTTTTAAAAGAGAGGCTTTCGGAACTGCAAAAGGAGATTTATGCCATGGCTGGGGAAGAGTTTAACATCAACTCTCCCCAGCAGCTCGGTGTGATTTTATTTGAAAAAATGGGAATACCCGGCGGAAAGAAGACGAAGACGGGCTATTCAACCGCAGTGGATGTACTGGAAAAACTTTCGGAGGACTACCCGATAGTGGCGAAGGTGATGGAATACCGTACTTACGCGAAGCTGAATTCCACCTATGCGGAGGGCTTACTGAACTATATCGGGGAAGACTCCCGTATACACGGTGTGTTCCAACAGACGGTTACGGCAACAGGAAGACTTTCCTCTACGGACCCGAACTTACAGAATATTCCGATCCGAACCGAAATGGGAAGACATTTCCGCTCCGTATTTATTCCCAAGGAGGGCTGCGTATTTTTGGATGCGGATTACTCCCAGATTGAACTTCGTATCTTGGCTGCACTTTCCAAGGACGAAAAACTGATTGAAGCTTATCGTATGGATAGAGATATTCATAAAGTTACCGCTTCCCAGGTTTTCCATGTACCGCTCGATGAAGTAACGGATGAATTAAGAAGAAACGCAAAGGCGGTTAACTTTGGCATTGTCTACGGTATTTCCGCTTTTGGGCTTTCCGAGGGCCTAAGTATAGGGCGTGCCGATGCGAAGGAATATATAGAACGCTATTTTACGACCTATCCGAAGGTAAAGGAGTATTTGGATTCGGAAATAGCTTTTGCGAGAGAAAACGGATATGTGAAGACGGTTTTCGGAAGACGCCGTCCTATCCCCGAAATTCATGCTTCCAATTTTATGCGAAGAAGCTTCAGCGAACGAGTAGCCATGAACTCTCCGATTCAGGGTACGGCTGCGGATATGATGAAGGTAGCTATGAATGCGGTTTATGAGGAACTTAAAAGAAAAGAGCTTCAGAGTAGAATTGTCTTACAGGTTCACGATGAGCTTCTTTTAGAGGTACCGAAGGAAGAGCTTGATGAGGTAAGAGGAATTTTGATTTCTTCCATGGAAAATGCCTTAACTCTTCCGGTGCCCTTCCTTGTGGAAGCGAAGACCGGGAATAATTGGGAGGAAGCACATTAATGGAAATAGATAAGAAAGACCTTCTTCCCTTGGGTTTTTTAAAAAAATCTCCCTATACGGGATCCTTCCAAGGGATTCGCTATCGTATTGAAAAACAGGAGAAAGGCGAGGAGAAATTCCTTCTGGTCTACACCTGGCCGGAGCCCTATGCCTTTTTACACACGCCGGAGGAAGAAAAAGAGAAGAAAAGTTTCCCCTTTTCTGAAGAAGGCCTTGAAGAGATTCGCTTGTATCTGAGTGGCTTAGGGAATGAGTAGGAACGCTTTTGTTTTGCCACAGTAACAAATAGAAGGCTGACTGAAAAAACTTCTTTGGAATAGCCGGCGGAAAGGTGAAAGAGCAGATTGCAAAAGAAAGCTATAATAGAAAAAAATATTTTGGCTGTAATAGGCGGAATGGGTAGCGGAAAAAGCACAGTGCTTTCCCTATTAGAGCGGGAAGGACAGTATGAAAGACTGGAAATGGATAGGATTGCAAAAGACTGCTATAAGGATAAGGCCTTTGTAAGAGAACTATCCTCTATTCTTCCGAAAGAACTTTTTACCGAAGAAGGGGAAATAAACTTTCCTCTTTTTCGTGCCCTTCTTTTAAAGGAAGAAGCGTATAGAAAGGCAGTGGAGAAAAAGGTGCACCCCTTGGTCTTTCAACGGACAGAGGAAGCCATTGTAAAGGCAAGAAAAGAAAAGAAGAAGCTTGCCATAGAGACGGCTCTTCCGAATGCGCATTTTCTTTCTCTTTGTGATGCGGTACTTTTTGTGGATTGTCCGCGGGAAACGCGTCTATTTAGACTGATGAAAAGCCGAGGCTATGATAGAGAGGTTGCGGAAAGAATGATGGAGGCACAGAACATCGAAAAGTATAAGGAAAGTGCGGACTTCGTGCTTTTAAACGATGGAGATATAGAAAGGACGGAGGATGCGATTTGCCAGTTTATCCAGCGGTTCTGATGGTAACTGCAGTTATATAGGGACGGAAAATGCCCATGTTTTAATTGATTGCGGAGTGGGAATCCGAACTATAGAGGCAGGACTCAAGGCTCTTTCCTTATCTCTAAAAGACATTGATGCCATATTTTTGACACATGAACACATTGACCATATAAAAGCTCTCGGAAGTATTCTCAGAAAAGAGGAAATTCCGGTTTATGGAAGCCTTGGAACCTTGCAGGGAACCTTACTTTGCAAGAATTTAAAGGAGTTTCCGAAGGATCTTTTGAATCCGATTTTAACCGACCGGAAATTCCGTATTAAAGACCTTGCTTTATTGCCCTTCAGTATTCATCATGACACGAGAGAGCCCCTTGCCTATAGGCTTGAGTCCGGCAATAAACATTGTGCAGTTGCAACAGACCTTGGCAGCTATGATGAATATACGATAAAGCATTTACAAGACACCGACGTCCTTCTTCTGGAAGCAAATCATGATATAGCCATGCTGGAAAAGGGACCGTATCCCCTGGAGCTGAAGCGTAGGATTCTTTCGGACTTTGGACACCTTTCCAATGAAAGTAGTGCCGCTCTTTTGGAGAGTGTAGTAAATTCAGGACTTAGGAAAGTCTTTTTGGGACATTTAAGTAAGGAAAATAATGAACCGGAGCTTGCCTTAAAGGCCATTCGGGAAAAGATTTCCGAAAAGGACTTGCCGATTTCCGTAGCAAAGCATGGAGAAATTTCTGAAATCTTGGAATGGTAGAGGGGATAAATAGTAAAGGGAAGGGATCTTCGAAAATGATAGACGGAAAAAAAGTAGTGGGAGTAGTTACCGAATTTAATCCTTTTCATGAGGGACACGCTTATTTTTTGGAAGAAATCAGAAAACAGCACTCTGCAGACTATATTGTTGCCGTAATGTCGGGGGACTTTGTGCAAAGAGGAGAGCCGGCTTTTATGTCCAAGTTTCAAAGGACAAAGGAAGCTCTTAAGAAGGGGGTGGATCTCCTTATTCAGCTTCCCATCCTGTATTCTCTTTCAGGAAGTAGAGATTTTGCTTACGGCAGTATAAAGATCCTTCATGAGCTTGGCTTTGTAGATCAGTTGGTTTTCGGCTCGGAATCTGCGGATTTGGAAAGGCTTGAGAAGATGGCCTCATTCTTACTGATGGAAGAAGAAAACCCGGAGTACCAAAGGAGCTTTAAAGCATATCTTGCAGCAGGAGACAGTTATCCGAAGGCTAGGGAGAAGGCACTGGCCGCATATTTTCCGGGCGAGATTCGACCTAATGATAATTTGGGGATTTCTTATTTGAGGGCTCTTTCTGTCTTGAATTCTAAAATGGAAGTCGGGATTATACAAAGAGAGAGTTCCTTTTCCTCTGCGCATGCGATAAGAAGGCAATATAAAGAGGAAAGGAGAAAGGAAGGTCCGGCTTTAGCAGAGCAGCTTTCATACGGAAATATGGAGTCTATAAAAG
>CAUTEL010000144.1:0-4667 GCA_963537185.1 uncultured Oribacterium sp.
TCAATGTTCTGTAGTCAGGAAAAGTACTCAATATTTTGCCATCCGGTGAGATAATCATAGACATTCACACTGGATTCCAGCAAAGCATTTACCTTGGAAAAATACTCTTCGTTTTTATACGTAAAAATGTCTCGCCCATCCAAGAATATAGAGCCTGCATCTGCCTGGATCATGCGAAGAATACAGTTAATTAAGGTTGTCTTTCCGGCTCCATTATTTCCCAATAAACAGACAATCTCTCCTTCCTTTATGGAAAGATTCAGATTTTTCAAAACTTCTTTTGCTTTAAAGCTCTTCTTCAAGCCTTTGATTTCCAGCATTTACCATCTCCTTAATCAGGGGAATATCATTGGCATAAAATTGAGCCTTTTCACAATGAAATCCCGATATTTGATTCCTAACGACTTGTCCTGTGGCTTATTTCCCATACCCGGAAAGAGATTTTTTTGAGATTGTTATGCACCATTATAGCAAAATCAGGCAGAAATGAAATTTCAAACTGCCTGATTTTAGGGATTTTTTTAAGCTCGGTAGAATTTACTTCTGCACTAGAATTTACTTTTTTAATTTAGCAAAAATGCTATTTTCTTCTCTTTTTCTTAGGCTGAAATTCTTCAGGATTCCTTTCTCTATAGAGCTGATAGAGATCGGGACGAACCTCTTCGGTTAGCTTCAAACTTTCCTCATGTCT
This sequence comes from uncultured Oribacterium sp., assembly GCA_963537185.1. Classification (GTDB taxonomy): domain Bacteria; phylum Bacillota; class Clostridia; order Lachnospirales; family Lachnospiraceae; genus Oribacterium. Next base: position 692 of record CAUTEL010000144.1, read on the forward strand.
CCATGTGGCAATTTTCTTATGGTCTCCGGAAAGAAGGACCTCCGGAACCGTAAGCCCCTTATATTCTCTCGGTCTTGTATACTGGGGATATTCCAAAAGACCGTTTGAGAAGCTCTCTTCCTCATAGCTCTCTTTTTTGTTGAGAACCCCCTCTCTTACTCTGGAAATGGCATCCATCATAATGGCACAGGCCAGCTCTCCACCACTTAATACATAGTCCCCGAGGGAAAGCTCCTCAGCGTTAAGAAGTTCCAAGGCTCTCTGATCCACTCCCTCATAGTGTCCGCAAAGAAATGCGATATGACTTTCTCCTGCCAGCTCTTCTGCAATCTTCTGTGAAAATATTCTTCCTCTAGGAGAACAGTAGATTACCTTTGTAGGAGCTTCTTTTTCTTGTAGATCCGAAAATGCTTCATATATCGGCTCTGCCTGCATGAGCATTCCCGCTCCGCCGCCAAAGGGAGCATCATCGACATGCCCGTGCGGATCTTTCGTATAATCTCGGATATTGATGCAGCGCAGCTCTATTTTCCCGTCCTCCATCGCTCTTTTCATAATAGAATGGGAAAATGCGGCTTCCACCTGTTCCGGAAATAAGGTCAGTACAGTAAATTTCATCATAATTCGAGTAACCCCGGTATGGTATGAATATGGATACGATTGTTCTCTATAGAGTAAACAATAGCAGGAACATGCGGAATCAGATATTCCTTATCCTTTCCTTTTACTACGAAAACCAGATTAGCTCCGGTTTCAATAAGCTCCGAAACCTGCCCAAGGCTCTCCTCTCCCTCGATAAAAACCTCCATGCCGAGGTAATCTCCGAGGAAATATTCTCCTTCCGCTAAGGAGAGGGCCTCTTCTCTTTTTACATAGAGAGAGTAATCTCTATATTTTTCGGCAAGTTCTATGCTGTCTATCCCCTTTAAGCTTAAAAGGACGGTATCCTTATGATAGCGGACAGCGGAAACTTCTCTCTCTTCTCGTTCTTCCTTGGAGATCAGCCCCTTGCTTTCTTTTTTTAAAATAACTTCCTTTAAGGCGGAAAATCGCTTCGGATCATCCGTTGTGGGGAAGACCTTAAGTTCCCCTTTTAAGCCATGAGGCTTTCCTACAATGCCCACTCGTAATTCTTCTAACATAGTTTACCGCTCCTAAAGAAAAGGGCTGTAAAATCAAAGCGTCCTTATGCTATACAGACTTGTACAGCAATCAAAAATCATTAGCTTTGCTTTTACAGCGCTTATCATAACTGCCAGATAAATCTCGCCTGTTTTACTGAATATCGATGGATATTCTCTTGTTTTGCTTGGATGCAGCTGCATTCATCACAGAACGAATTGCCTTAGCAATACGGCCTGAGCGTCCAATCACCTTTCCCATGTCCTGCTCATTTACAGAAAGGGTGAGAAAGACTTCTCCATCTTTCTCTTCCATTTCAGCATGAACATCTTCGGGAAACTGAACCAATGCTTTTGCAATGGTTTCCAGAAGTTCTTTCATTACAGCATCCCCTCCTTGTAGAGTTAGATGTTAAACTTCTTGAGAAGTCTAGCTACGGTTTCTGTCGGCTGAGCACCATTCTGTAACCACTTCTTTGTAGCTTCAGCATCTACCTTAAATACAGTAGGCTCCTTAGTCGGATCATAGTATCCTAACTCCTCGATAAATCTACCGTTTCTCGGGCTTCTGGAATCTGCTACGATTACACGATAGTACGGTGCGTGGATCTGTCCCATTCTTCTTAATCTGATCTTAACTGCCATTTTTTTCTCCTTTGAAAATACACTTGATTTATTTCTTCAGCAATGCTGTTGAAACCGTTTAAAAAAATCCTTTTCCTTTGCCACCCATGCCCGGGAAGCCCATACCGGGAAAGCCTCCGCCAAACGGACTGACATGCTTTCCCTTTCCGCCGCCGAACTGCTTCATCATCTTCTGCATTTCTTCAAACTGTTTTACCAGTCTGTTTACTTCAGAAATATCCACACCGGCACCGCTCGCAATTCTCTTCTTTCTGGAAGGATTCATAAGCTTTGGGTTCGCTCTTTCCTTAAAGGTCATGGACTGGATGATGCATTTGACCTGCTTCATCTTCTTCTCGGAGTCCTCAAGGTCTATTCCCTGCATCGCCTTATTCATCCCCGGAAGCATTTTTAAAATCCCGGCAATTCCGCCAAGCTTTTGCAGCTGGTTCATCTGCTCCATGAAGTCATCATAGTTGAACTGCCCTTTGGAAAGCTTACGAACGGATTCCCTAGCCTTCTCTTCATCAATTTCGCTCTGCGCTTTCTCGATTAAAGAAAGGACATCGCCCATGCCGAGGATTCTTCCGGCCATACGATCCGGATAGAAGGGCTCAAGATCTGCAAGCTTTTCTCCCATACCAAGGAATAAAATAGGCTGTCCGGTCATCGCTTTAATAGATAAAGCGGCACCGCCTCTGGTATCTCCGTCACACTTCGTAAGAATAACACCGTCTACGCCGATGTCTTCACTAAAGCTCTGACTGACATTGACCGCTTCCTGACCGGTCATCGCGTCTACGGTAAGGATTGTCCAATCCACCGGAACGGCAGCCTTCATACGCTTTAATTCCTGCATCAAAGCATCGTCAATTTGCAAACGACCTGCCGTATCCAAAATGAGAAGATTATATCCCTTCTCTTTCGCCTCTTCATAAGCTCTTTTGGCGATTTCCTCCGGCTTAATCTGATTTCCCAAACTAAAGAAGGGAATGAAGAGCTTTTCCGCATTGACTCTTAACTGCTCAATCGCAGCAGGTCTGTAAATGTCACAGGCAACGAGAAGAGGCTTTCTATGCATCTTCTGGAACTTTCCGGCAAGCTTAGCCGCCGTAGTTGTTTTACCGGCACCCTGGAGTCCGACCATCATGATGACGGTAATCTCACTTTGGGGGCGGAGCTTCAGCTCGGTATTTTCCTCACCCATCATCGCCGTAAGTTCTTCTTTTACGATTTTAATTACGGTTTGAGCGGGACTCAAGGAAGAAAATACTTCTTCGCCGATGGCCTTTTCCTTTACCTTGGCAACAAAGTCTTTTACCAGCTTGAAATTCACATCCGCTTCCAAAAGAGCCATACGGACTTCTTTTAGCGCAAGATTTACATCGTCCTCGGAGAGTTTCCCCTTACCGGATAAACCTTGAAATATTGTACTTAGTCTTTCTGATAAGCTTTCAAATGCCATGCATTATTTCTCCTGCTAATTTCCTGATTTCCTCATCCCCGCTTTGCTCTGCTATCTTCTCCGCTAGTGCACGAATACGCAACCACTTTTTCCCCAGCTGCAGATTCTCTTCCATAAAGCGAAGTTGTTCGTCGGCTTTACTGTACAAGTACTGTGCTGCCTGCCTCGTGATATTCATTTCTATGCCGATTTCCGAGAAGCTCATGTCTTCCATAATGTGATAGGCATAGACCTTCTTCTGGTTTTCCTTTAAAAGTCCCGAGTAAAGCAGGAATAGATTTCCTTTTTCTACAAATTCATCCATAGCACACCTCGCTGCAATAAAATAACAAAAAAAAGAATAGCTGTCAAGTATTTTTCTTGACAGCTATTACACCCAATTCTCAATTTGCAGAGCACTAACTCTGGAAAATTCTTTCACATTATTCGTTACAACTGTATACCCAAGAGACTGCGCATGAGCTGCAATCATCATGTCGAGAGGTCCTATCGGTGTTCCTTTTTTCTCCAAAGCTGCTCTAATCTTTCCATAACAATCAGCAGCATCCACATCAAAATCCAGAATTTCCATATTCGCAAGAAGCATGGACAGTGCCAATCTGTTCTTTTCTACAGCAGCGCTCTTTTCTACACCGTGCACCAATTCTGCATATGTGACCGATGATATGCACACATCTTCGGGATTTATATTCTGTAATTTTTGAAATACAGTTTCCGGCTTATGCTTTATTACATAAATACAGATGTTGGTGTCAAGCATATACCT
>CAUTEL010000145.1:0-4644 GCA_963537185.1 uncultured Oribacterium sp.
GTATATTAAGGTCTTAATGGAATATCCGAATGCTCGTGCGGTTTTCGGAAGTCCAAGTCAGCTTGTATTGGAAAACGGAAATGCCTATCCCTTTATTATTTTTAAGAAGATGAGTCTTTATGATCCTAAAACCTCTGCACTTCTTTATGAAGGAGATGCGGGCTTTCACAGAAATGCCGTGCTGGAATACTTTGACGGAAAAGAGATACAGCTGATACATCCTATGGATCTCATGCAAAATCACTATATTTCAGCAAAACAGGTTTTTATTGATCCTGCAGGCTTCATTACCTATGTGGCGGGAGAAAAGCGATGACTTTACAACAACTTCGACAAATTATTGCGGTAGCGGATTCCGGCTCCATCAACGAGGCGGCAAAGCGCCTTTTTATCACACAGCCCAGCTTAAGCGCGACGATTAAATCGGTGGAGAAGGAAACGGGGATAGATATATTTGCCCGTTCAAACAGAGGAATAGTGGCTACTCCCGAGGGGGAAGAATTCTTAGGTTATGCCAGGCAGGTTTCCGAGCAGTATCAGCTGATGGAGGATAAATATCTGACAGGAACGCCCTATAAGAAAAAATTTGGTGTATCCATGCAGCATTACACCTTTGCGGTGGAGGCCTTTATCCATCTTATTCGGCAGTATGAAGAAGACAACCTTTATGAATTCTCTATTTTTGAGGGGAGAACCATTGATGTTATAGAGAATGTGCGAAAGCAGATTAGCGAGCTCGGCATTATCTATGAAAATGATTTCAATGAAAATGTGATAGGAAAGATTTTGCGAGAGGGAGATTTGGAGTTTGTCCCTCTTTTCTCCTGTCAGATTTATGTTTTTATGGCTAAATCGAATCCCTTGGCAAAAAAAGAACTGATACAAATGGAGGATTTGATGGATTATCCCTGCTGCAGCTTTGACCAAGGGGAGCGGAATTCTTTCTATTTTGCGGAGGAGGTTCTGAGTACCTATTCCTATAAAAAAATAATCAAGGTAAATGATCGTGCAACCATTTTAAATCTGATGGTGGGCTTAAACGGCTACACACTCTGCTCCGGTATCATTTGTCAAGAGCTAAACGGACCGGAGTATATAGCAATTCCTTTAGATACAAAAGAAAGCATGCGAATCGGTTACATTAAACATAAAAAAATGCGTCTTTCCGAGCTTGGTAAGAGATATGTAGAGGAATTAAAAAAATATGAGGTACAGCAGTCGGGACCGATTAGCAGTATAGAGCGGTCCGATCTTGGATAGGAGTGTTATGAGTTTGAATTGTATTTTACTGACGATTTACTTTTTGCGTTTGCAAAGCGGTATCCCGTTTATTGACCGTGTTTTGGAAAAAATATCCGTGCTGAGCGGAGGACGAGAGAAAATTGTACTTCTTGTCGCGGCTTTTCTTTTTTTGCTATTGCTTATTCTTGTTCGGGGAAAAATCAAAAAAGCAAAGCAGAAAAAGGCCTTGCAGTATCATATAGAGGAAAAAGACAAGTATCACATCAGTATGGAAAAGAAGGATTTATCTAAGCTGGTGTCTCTCCTTATTGAAGGGCTTGGAGGAAAAGACAATATTAAGTCTGTTCGTTTTGACGCAAGGAAGCTTAAAATTAAAATAGGAGAATATGCTCTGGTACAGGAAGATGTTCTTCGCATGGCAGGCTTCCCGGGCTTAGTGAGGCCAAGCAAGGATGAAGTCCATATTTTCATCGGAGATGATGCGGGAGAGCTTTGCGAAGCCTTACAGAATTTAAACATATAGTTTTAATATGCAGATTACAGTCGAATGGAAGATGATTTTTATAGTATAAGTTAAGTAGGACGATTTATTTGGGATTGGAGGGGAAATGAAAAAAAGCTACGAAATCGATATGACGCAGGGCGTTATTTTCCCTAAAATCCTAAGCTTCAGTTTACCGCTGATGCTTACCGGTATGCTTCAGCTACTCTTTAATTCAGCCGATGTGGTCGTAGTAGGTCGCTTTGTCGGTGCCAAATCAATGGCTGCAGTAGGATCCACGGGAACCGTAGTATATCTTTTAGTGAATCTTTTTCTGGGACTTGCGATGGGAGTAAATGTCTGTATTGCACAAAGTGTTGGGGCCGGAAAGCCAAAGGATGCGGAAGAGGTTTTATCCACCGCGTTTTGTGCGGCGATATTATCAGGGATTTTTGTATTTTTTCTGGGGAATCTTGTGATTCGTCCCTTACTCACTCTTATCGCTATTCCGGAGGATGTTTTTCCGGAGGCGGAAATTTATCTTCGCTACTATTTTTTTGGTGTTCCCCTTTTGATTCTTTATGACTTTTTAGCAGCCGTTTTTCGAGCTGTCGGAGACACAAAGAGGCCGCTATACACCCAGATTGCGGCGGGATTTATCAATGTTCTTTTAAATCTCTTCTTTGTGGTGGAACTGGGTCTTGGCGTAAGGGGCGTTGCCATTGCAACCAGCATTTCCGAGGGATTCTCCGCGATTATGCTGTTGTTTTTGCTTTTAAGAGAAGAAGGAGTGTTAAAGCTGAGACTGAAGGGGCTCCGGATTTATCCGAAAAAGCTGTATCGTATCTTTCAGCTGGGAATACCGGCGGGGCTACAGGGCATGCTTTTTTCCATTTCCAACCTAAGTATTCAGTCTGCATTAAATTCCTTCGGTTCAACCGCTATGGCAGGCGCAACGGTTGCCGGAAATATTGAGGGCTTTGTCTACATTGCCATGAACTCGATTTCGCAAGGTATGCTTTCTTTTACCAGTCAAAATCTGGGAGCGAAACAGTATAAGAGAATCAATGAGATATTAAAGAATTGCATTTTTGCTCTGGCAATGATTGCCGTAGTCAGCAATCTCATTATCATAGTATTTTCGGAGGAGCTGGCCGGACTTTTTACGGATTCGGAAGAAGTGATACGCTACGCGAAGGAAAGGATGTTTATCATTATCTCTCCCTACTGTATTTTTGGACTCATGGATGTTCTTGTAGGGGGCCTAAGGGGCTTTGGCTACAGCTTTCAGCCGATGATTATCAGTTTAATCGGTATTTGCCTTACAAGAGTTTTTTATGTTTTGGTACTCTTCCCCATTCCGGCCTTTCACGGGTTAAAGCAACTGTATTTGAGTTATCCCGTTACATGGATTATAACGGCAACTTGTCTATGGTTTTTATATAAAAAGGTACGGAATACTTTTCCGAGTACCAATGAAGAAGGAGTAGCATGAGAAATTTAACTTTACTGACAGACTTTTATGAGCTTACGATGATGCAGGGGTATTTTAAGAGCGGTAAATCACAGGACAGAGTGATTTTTGACATGTATTACCGTAAAAATCCTTGCGGAAACGGCTATTCCATCTGCTGTGGCCTGGAGCAGGTAGTGGAGTATATTCGAAATTTAAACTTTAATGAAGAGGATATTGACTATTTAAGAAGCTTAAAAATTTTTGATGAGGATTTTATCGATTATCTTCGCGGTTTCCATTTTACGGGAGATGTATATGCCATTCCGGAAGGGACCGTGGTGTTTCCGAGAGAGCCCCTTGTCAAAGTAATTGCGCCGGTTATCGAAGCGCAGCTTATCGAGAGTGCTTTACTGAATATTATCAATCACCAGTCTCTTATTGCAACGAAGGCAAGCCGTGTAGTCCATGCGGCAAACGGAGACACGGTCATGGAGTTCGGACTTCGAAGGGCACAGGGGGCTGATGCCGGAATTTACGGGGCAAGAGCGGCTGTTATTGCCGGTTGCATCGGGACCTCCAATGTATTTGCCGGAAAGAAATTCGGAGTACCGGTGATGGGAACCCATGCCCATTCCTGGATTATGTCTTTCCCGACGGAATTGGAAGCTTTTATTACATACGGTAGACTTTATCCGGAGAGTTGTATTTTACTGGTAGATACCTACGACACCTTAAAGAGCGGAGTAAAGAATGCCATTCGTTGCTTTGATACCTTGAAAGCAGAGGGAATAGAACTAAAGCGTTACGGTATTCGTATGGACTCCGGAGACTTGGCTTATCTCTCCAAGAAAGCAAAGAAGATGCTGGATGAAGCCGGCTATACGGATGCGATTATTTCCGCTTCCAATGACCTGGATGAAGACTTAATCAGCTCCTTAAAGTTGCAGGGTGCGACCATCAATGCTTGGGGGGTTGGAACGAAGCTCATTACCTCCGAAAATCAGCCCAGCTTTGGCGGCGTGTATAAGCTCGCGGCGATTATGGGAGAAGATGGAGAGTGGATTCCGAAGATTAAGCTTTCCGAAAATTCCGAGAAGATTACAAACCCGGGAGACAAGCAGGTTTATCGCATTGTTCAGAAGGAAAGCGGAAAAGTTTTTGCGGACTACATCTGTCTAGCTGATGAGGCATTTTCCGAGGAAGAGGACTTGACTCTTTTTGATCCGGTGGAAACCTGGAAGAAGAGTACCCTGGAAGGCGGAAGTTATACCATGGAGCCCCTGCTTAAGCCCATTTTCGAGGGAGGAAAGCTGGTATACAGCTGCCCGAGTGTGGAAGAAATTACAAAACATGCGAAGGTGGAACTTGACAGACTTTGGGATGAGTGTAAGCGACTGAAGAATCCGCACAATGTGCATGTGGATTTATCGGATAAGCTATATGATATGAAGATTAAGCTTTTAAA
>CAUTEL010000146.1:0-4592 GCA_963537185.1 uncultured Oribacterium sp.
CTTAAGTTTCCTCCCGTACCCTTGGTAAGTCCTGCTTCTACCAGCTTCTTTCCATACTTGATAAGAAGCAGTCTTTCCTTTTCCATTAACATAAGTCTTCCTCTTTTCCTACTGAAATACATGAGAAGGATTTCCACTTGCTCTACAAAACTCTAAAAATCCATTTCTCTATAGACATATCACTTCATTTTTCTATAAACATATAAGTTTTAGTTTCTTTTTAAGCCTTAGCTCCCTCGTCTCCGACTCGGGAGCCTTACTTTTAAATAATTTTACTTAGTATAAGGTTTACTTATATAAAGGTCCGTAGTACGCGCAGGCTCTGTAGTCCTGTCCCTCTAAGTCCGCTGTGCCAAATCCGTTAAAGGAGTGAGGTCTGAAGATTCTCTCTTCCTCTACATTATGGAAAGCTACCGGAATTCTCAGCATGGAAGCCAAGGTAAGGAGTCTGTCTCCTACATGTCCTTCTACCGTTGCACCGTGGTTTGCTCCCCACTTTGCCATAACATTGTAAACGGAATCTGCAGCACCTACGCCGATCTTCGGTGCAAACCAGGTAGTCGGCCAGGTCTTACTGGTTCTTTCATCTAAGATTTTATGTACATCTTCGTCAAGTACACAGGTGTGTCCTTCGATAACCTGTAAGGTCGGTCCAACGCCCTCTACCATATTCACACGAATCATGGTAACAGGCATTTCTGCCGCAGTCTTAAAGTGGGAGGAGAATCCGCCTCCTCTGAAATACTCATAGTCCGCTCTACACCAGTCGGTAGCCTCACAGCATGCCTTAATGTCAGCCTCTGTCAGATTCCACCACTCCTTCATGGTGCCGTTGCCCTTCTCATCCTTTGCCGCAGCGCTGGCATCCAGACAGCTTGCCCCTGAGTTAATCAGATGGATAATACCATTCTTTGCGTATCCGCTAAGCTCTTTTCCGCTGACTCTCTTTACTGCCTCCGGAGACCAGTAGGTTCTTACATCGGAGAAGATAGGAGCCTTTCCTGTAGATAGCCATCCGAACATCATTGCCACACCGTTTAAGGTGTCATTCTCCGTTGCAAAAGGAGTCGGCATCTTCTTTCCATTCCAGTTAAAGCCGGAAGCCATGATTGCCTCGGTGAAGTCTGCATTCGGAAGCCAGTCGGTCCACATTCTCTGTCCTTGGAATCCGCCGGCAATGGCATTTCTTCCAAGCGCCTCTTCGTGCCAGCCAAGTTCATTTAACTTCGGATTTCCGTAGAGAATATCTTTTACGATGATAGCGTGCTTTACACAGAACTCCCACTGCTTGTCATCCGGAACAAATCTGGACTTTGTGATAACCTCGGGGAAGTTCTTTCCGGCATTGATGTCCATGCCTTCCTTGCAATACTCCTTTACCCAAGCCAAAGCCTTCTCATACTCTACCGGATCATAGATTCCCAGATTGATTCTGCGGAGAACCTCTGTCATATCCACCCACTCGGTTCTCATCCCGAGATACTTCTGGAGGAAATCTACATTCACCACACTACCCGCAATACCCATGGAAACCGCACCGATGTTTACATAGGACTTATTCTTCATGATTCCTACGCCGACTGCAGCTCTTGCAAAGTCCAAAATCTTCTTCTGCACATCTTCCGTAATACTGGTTTCGTCCTTGTCCTGTACCTCTGTTCCATAGATGGAGAAAGCGGGAAGGCCTCTCTGTGCATAAGCTGCCATAACCGCTGCAAGATACACTGCACCCGGTCTTTCCGTTCCGTTAAAGCCCCAAACCGCCTTAATGGTATTCGGATTTAAGTCCATGGTCTCTGTGCCGTAACACCAGCAAGGCGTAACGGTAAGAGTTCCTACTACATTTTCCTTGGAAAAATACTCTTCGCAGATAGCCGCTTCTCCGCCACCGCCGATGGTTGTCGGAGAAATCACAACCTCTACAGGCTCTCCGTCGGGATAACGAAGATTCTCCGAAATGAGCTTTGCAGCACTTTTCGCCATATTCATGGTCTGCTCTTCTAATGACTCTCTTACTCCTCCCCATCTTCCGTCGATTGTCGGTCTGATACCAATTCTTGGATGATTCATACTTCCTCCTTTATCTACATAAAACCCCAATATATTTTTTGATTTTCAAGCAAAATGCTTGGAAACTGCCAGCTAAAACGATTTTTCTCTTTCTTGAAAGCCTTCTATTATGAAGGAATTTCCTTTATTGAACTCTTCCGCTTTTAGGAGTAGTCCTTTACTTCCGAAGCCGCATAAATAAGCTTCCTTCCCTCTTCAATACTCTCTATTTCCTTTTCATGAAGGAGACAGAGGAGAATGTTTCCTAGTGCGGAACTCTCATAGGGACCGGCCTTGACCTGAACCTTCAGCTTCTTCGCAATCTTTTCCGCGAGAACCTCTGACCTTGCGCCTCCCCCTATCATGTGGAGCTTCGTGAAGTTTCTGTCCAAGATATTTTCAATATCCTCTTTTACCTCTCTGTATTTCTCCACCATACTCTCATAGATCAGAGTAAAGTAGGAAAAATCTTCCTTCGGAACAGTTCCACCATGAGAAAGGATAAAGGCATCGATTTCTTTCTTTACCTCTATTCCCTCTCTTCCGAAAACCTCCGCATCCATATCAACGAGAGATCTGCTCTCTTCATCTTTCTTTACGAAGTCGGTAATCTCTTGGAAGGGGATCTTTCTTCCGAGTCTTTCCTCCAACTCTGCCTTATACTTTTCTAATAGGTAGAGACCGGTGATATTTTTAAAGAACAGTGTCTCGGACTTGTAGCTAAGTTCATTCGTAAGGTTCTTCTCATAAACTTCTCTACTCACCTTCGCGTCCTCTACAGAGGTACCGATTAAGGACCAGGTGCCGCAACTTAAGAAAAGCGAATCCTTTGTATCTTCAATCATGAGAAGTGCACTTGCCGTATCATGGCCTAAAACCGGAATAACATCAATGGATAGGGCTCTTAAACTTTCCAGTCTGGAATTCTTCGTATTCCCCTTGCACTCTCCTGCTCGCACAATCCGTGGAACCAGTTCCTTATTGAGCTTTAGTTTCTCGAACAAATGCTCTGAAACTTGTTTTTTCGATAAGTCATACAGCCCTGTTGTGGACCAAATGCTCTCTTCTCCGATTTTTTCTCCTGTTAGGAGGTAAAAAAGGAGATCCGGTATCATAAGAAGCTTATCCGCTCTATCATAAATTTCTTTGTCAAATTTCTTTAAGGCAAGAAGCTGATAGACCGTATTGATGGTCATAATTTGGTTTCCGCTGTTTTGAAAAAGCTCGAACTCATCCAGTAATGCCCTTGCTTCTTCTCTTCCTTCAGCAAACTTCTCATCTCTATAGGAATGAGGCGCCTGTAAAAGATTTCCGTCTTTATCAATTACACCGAAGTCCACCCCCCAGGTATCGATTCCAATTGTGGAAACATCCGGATTTTCTAAAACAGTATCCTCGATTTTCTTGGCGATACTGTCCCAATCCCAGTATAGTCTTCCGTCTTTATTTTGAATCTTATGGGACATCCTCATGACTTCCTTTGTGCAGAACTGCCCATTCTCCACATAGCCCAGTATTCCTCTTATGGATGTTGCGCCCATATCAAAAGCTAGAACTTTCTTCATATTGCCTATCTCCAACCATTTTTTAACAAGCAAAATATAGCATATTAACTAAACTAATTGTATCCTTGAACATATTATTGAAAATAAATCCGTTTTCTGTGCTATACTGTTCATGTATGAACATTTTTGTTCAACGAAGTCGTCCCATGCCTTTTGCAAGAGGCTCGCCAAAAAGAGTTATCTTGCATCTACAGTGAAGATTTTTTAAGAATAAATGCGTACTGTTTTTTCAAATCGTACATTGTGGACGGCATAGCCTTCTCAAAATAAAGGAGTAGTAAGATGGATATCCACGAGAGGAAAAGGGAAATTGTAGAACAGTTGAACCAGCATAATGGTATTGCAAGCATGAACTATCTTTGCAAGAAGCTCTATGCCTCCCGTTCTACTATAAGAAGAGATTTGCTTTCCCTGGAAGAAGACGGCATTCTGAAAAGATCGCACGGCTATGTTTCTCTAAATGTAAAATCCGCTAAGGAAAGCCCGATCGGCATGCGACAAATTGAGAATTTAGATAAGAAGCAAAGCATTGCCAGAAAGACGGATAGCTTAATCAAAGACGGTATGGTGCTCTTTTTGGATTCTTCTTCCACAGTTTGTCAGCTTGCTCCTATTCTAAAGACAAAGCAAAATATTACCGTTATCACAAATGGCATCAATATTGCCAACGAGCTTTCTCATGCCCAAAACCTAACTTGCTTTCTCTGTCCGGGAGTACTGAAGCACCAAAGTCTTTCCATCGTCGGGGAATTCACCTCCGAATTTATCAAAAACTTTCATGCGGAGCTTGCCATTCTGTCCTGTAAAGCCATTCAGGAAAAGGGCATTTTTGAGGGCGATGACTCTCAAGGCTTAGTCAAAAAAAGCATGATGGAAAATGCGAACAGAACCATACTCCTCTGTGATACCACAAAAGAAAATGCGGTAGGATTCTTTAAGACAGCAGATTTTGAGAATATTTCCGTATTAGTATCAGAC
>CAUTEL010000147.1:0-4518 GCA_963537185.1 uncultured Oribacterium sp.
GACAGGTAGAAAGAATTCCCAATGCAGTCTTTGCTCCGATTCCCGAAACGGAAATAAGTTGCATGAAAAAGTCTCTATCCTTCTCCGAAAAGAAACCGAACAAGTCCTGTCCATCTTCCCGTACTGAAAAATAGGTATGTAAGAGGATTTCATCTCCAATAGCCGGAGCCTCAGATAACACGGAAATCGGCACTCTTACGCCGTACCCCAAGCCCCCTGCCTCGATAATCAGGCAATCCTCTTTTTTCTCTCTTAAAATTCCATGTACAAAACGAATCATCTATTCTCTTATGCCCACTCAAAATTTTCTTTTCCGGCAGCGGCTTCAAAGTGATACTTCACAAGGCCGGTATCAATGCCCTGGAAATCTCCTGCCTTGTACTCAAAGTGCACGGTATTCCCTTTTCCCTTGATGTAGAAGGACTGTCTGTTGAAAGCGGTTGGTGCCATAAGAGCATACTCTACGCCATCCTTAAACCACTGCGGAGCCTCTCCCTCGTAGGAGCAAACCTCGAAGTCATCCTTACTGCGGTGCACACTGCCCTGCTCTTCACCGTAGCCTATAGAAATCACACCGTAAACCGTATGATTCGGGCACTCCTTCTTTACAGCATCTTTATTAAAGCTTGCGCCAACCCACCAAGTGTTTAAACCGAGCTCCTGCGCATAAAGCATAATGTCTGCACTGCAGTAACCGATTTTCTCTTCTACGCCTTCAGAGGAATCCGCTGCAAGGATGATAAAATTCTTGGCATTTTTGGTAATCAGCTTATCGATTAACTCCGCAAAAGCGGTACCGTCTTCGGTGCGAAGTACCAGATTTAAATGATGCTCTTTATTTAAAGCCTCGATTCTTTCATTCAGCTTTTTTACAATTTCTTCCGGTAAAACAGTATCCTTATACTTTCTTACCATGTGTCTTTTCTCCATAGCCTCTCTGATTGTCATTGCTCTCCTCCTTAAAATACTTGAATATTTTTACATAGCTTTTTTGCTATCCATAAATGCATGAACTCTAATAGTATAGCTTTTTTCCTTCTTCTTTCCTATCCCCTTTTCCAAAAAAGAATATAAAAAAGAAGAAGGCGAGGCTTTAGCCCCACCCTCTTCTGCTTATTCATATCGAAGTGCCACAATCGGATCTTCCTTCGCCGCCTTATTGGCAGGATAAATCCCAAAGAATACACCGACAATAGCGGAAAAAACTACGGCTATAATGACAATGCCCGGCTTTACCACTACGGTTAAATTAAAGGCCATAGCCCCAAGATGTACAAGCGCACTCGCAAGAATCACGCCGATAAGCCCTCCCAGTGCGGAAAGCAGTGCCGATTCCGTAAGGAACTGCACGAGAATATCCTCCCGGCTTGCACCGAGCGCCTTTCGGATACCGATTTCTCTCGTTCTCTCCGTAACCGTTACCAGCATGATATTCATAATCCCGATACCGCCAACCAGAAGGGAAATCGCCGCAATGCCGCCAATTGCCGCAGAGAGACCGCCCATGACACCATCCACCTGTTTCATTTCATCCTGAACGGAAGAAATATACCAATCTTCGGGTTTTCGATTTTTCACACGGGAAAAATAATTCTTGATATCCGTATTCAAGCTATTCATTTCCTCTACTGTAAAATTCTTTTTCCCATAATAGCGAATCATAGAGAAAGTATCTGCGGGTCCCGTAAGAATCGTCCATGGCACAAAGGCCTCTCCGTTTTTGTCCTGCGAGCCCATAAGCAGTTTTTCTATAGGACTCAAATCCTTTCGATAGACTGCGATAACGGAAAAATCCTGTACCTCTCCATGAAAGTCCGCTCGAAAATGCTTTCCTGTGGCATTTTCGGTACCGAAAAGCTTCAGTGCCGTGTTCTCGGAAATCATGACGACAGGCTTCCTCTCACTCACGTCCTTCTCCGAAAATGCCCTTCCGTTTAAAATTTTTAAAGGCTGAAAATCGGTAAAATTGTACTCCACACCAGAAAGTCCCACCTTCAATCGATTTCTTCCCACTTTGACATCAATGCTTTCATAGGGGCTATTATCCGCATAGTCGAGGCGACTGCCGAAAATCCTTTTAAAATTGTTAAAATCATCCATAGTGAATTCATCACTCTCTCGCAAATCATTCCAATCCATAGAGGGATTAATCATGATAGCGGCCTGTGTCACACCGTAATTTTTATACAGGTCGGAAAACATCTTCCGAATGCTGTCTCCGATAGAAACGATGGAAATCACCGAACCGATTCCGATAATAATGCCCAGCATCGTCAGGAATGAGCGCAGTTTATTGGCACGAAGAGAGCCCAGTGCCATCTTTACATTCTCAAGAAACATGACTTTCTCCTTTATACATACCCTCGAAAATACTCAAATCCCTAACCGGTGTCGGATTCTCATTTTTCTTATCGGAAATGAGCTTTCCGTCCGAAAAGCGAAGCATTCTGTCCGTATAGGCCGCAATATTTTCCTCATGCGTAACCACGACAACGGTTGCTCCCGCCTTATGAAGGGCGGAGAACATTTCCATGATTTCCACGGAGCTTGCCGTATCCAGATTTCCGGTTGGCTCATCGGCGAGAATCAGGGGCGGCTCATTGGTAAGAGCTCTTGCAATGGCTACACGCTGCCTCTGTCCTCCGGACATTTCATTCGGCTGATGGTGGATTCTTCCGCTAAGCCCTACCTTCTCCAGAAGCATTGCCGCTCTTTCACGCCGCGCCGCCGGAGACTTCTTATGCGCATAAATCATGGGGATTTCCACATTCCTAAGGGCGCTCATGCGACTGATTAAGTTAAAACTTTGGAAGACAAATCCGATTTTCTCATTTCTAACCTTATTTAAGGTGTTCGGATCCATGGCGGCAACATCTTCTCCGTCCAGAAAATAGTTTCCGAGAGTCGGCTTGTCGAGACAGCCCAGTATATTCATGAGCGTTGATTTTCCGGATCCGGACTGTCCCATGATGGCCACAAACTCTCCTCTTTTGATTTGCAGGTTTATTTTATTGAGTCCCAAGACCTTTACGGCTCCGGTATCATATATTTTCACTAAATCTCTTAATTCAATGAGTACATCATTCATTTTTTCATCCTAGTTTGTTTTTACTACAACACCGCTTTCACTTGCACTGACACTTTCAGCACTCCCTTTCGGCATCTCACTAACCTCTAAGCCTTCCGTAAGACTCGCATCCGGAGCACTTACGAAATGGGCGCCCTCTTTAAAGACGGCATCCTCTTTTAAAGGACTGACTTCAACGGAAACATCACTTTCCACGCCTGTTTTTACAGGGACAATATGAATCTTCCCGTCTTCCACAAAGTAAATCTGACTGTTTCCGTCTTCTCCCGTTGTCACAGCGGAAAGCGGAACCACAAAGACATTCTTGGCCTCGGAAAGCACGATATCCGCCTTAGCGGTAATCCCGGACAGGAGTCCCTTCTTATCCCCGTCTATTTTAATCTTAATCGGAATGACTCTTTCCGCGGTATTTCCGCCTTTTGCCTCTCCTGTCGGAGAAATGGAAGAAAGCTCTCCTTCCAGTTTTTCGTCTCCTAAGATATCCGCACTGATAATTGCCTTCTGTCCAAGACTTAATTTCCCGATAGAATACTCGGAAACGCTGATGGAAAGCTCCAGCTGGTCCAGATTTTCCACCGTAAACATCGGCTTTCCATCCAGTAAGTTATCCGCAAACTGTCCTACCTGCACATTTACTCTGGTAATTGTTCCGGAAATAGGCGCTAAAACTTCCGCGGAATCCACAGCACTCTGTGCCTTCTTTAAACCTTCTTCCGCGCTCTTAATTTGCAAATCATAACTCTCGGAAACCTGCACATTACCACCGCTTACCTTGAAGCTTCCGAGACTTGCCTTCGCATCCTTTAAGGCACTTTCCGCCTGCTCGTATTCGCTTTGGGAAATATCCCCGCTCTCCAAAAGACTGCTCTTCCTCTGGAAATCGAGAAGCGCATTGTTATAAGCAGTCTGCACTTTGGCATACTCTGCCTTGGTATTCTTCGTCGCATCTTCCTTATTGGCCTTTGCTAGTTCCACCTGAGTTTTAGCCGCTTCCAAAGCTTCCTCTACATCCTTGGTGTCAAGCTTTGCAATGAGCTGCCCTTCCGTAACCTTGTCGCCTTCCTTTACGAGGATTTCCTTCACCTTGGCATGAAGTGCCGAAGTGACATGCTGAGACTGGGTACCGGAAACGGGACCGGAAACACTGAGTTTTTCCTGAATATCCGCTTTGGAAAGGCTCTCAGTATTAACAAGCACCCCTGTAGCCTTACCCGGAAACAATAGATTTTTCAAAATAAAAAGCACAAAAAGAAGGAGAAGCCCGAGGAATATCCACTTCTTCTTTCCTTTTTTCTTCTTAGGTTTTTCATTCAGAAGCTTCTCCACTTCCTTAGAAAGTTCTCCTCCCTGCTTTTCTTCTTCCTTCATTTTTCTTCTCCTAACTGAAATAAAATAGATATAATTCCCCATTTACTTGTGTTACACTATGC
>CAUTEL010000148.1:0-4487 GCA_963537185.1 uncultured Oribacterium sp.
GATTTGTCCGGAAAGAGATGAGTTTGACTTTTTGCTTTATCGCTTAGCGAAGGAACATTCCCTCCCGATTTTGGGGATTTGCCGAGGCTTTCAGCTAATGAATGTTTCCGAGGGAGGGAAGCTATATCAGGATCTTTCCCTGAAAAACACGGAAAGTCTTAAGCATTCTCAGGGACACGGGCCAAGTATTCCGACTCATACGGTAAAGGTAGAGCCGGGCAGTAAATTTTACAAAATTCTTGGAAAAGAGGAGATTCGTGTCAACAGTTTTCACCATCAGGCGGTAAAGTCTACTTCCGAAAATGTAGCTATTTCCGGAAAAGCTTTGGACAATGTGGTTGAGGCAATTGAACTAAAGAATTATCCTTTTGGGCTTGGTGTTCAGTTCCATCCGGAAATGTTACAGGCGAAGGAAGAAGATATGAAGAAGATTTTTGCGGCCTTGGTAAGTGCTGCAAAGGAGTATAGGGAAAAGAAGTAAGCCGTAAGCCGGTTTGGAAGTATTGTAGTACAGGGTAGATGACTGGGCTTAAAGGGAGGCAGATCTAAGGTTTACTTTGTTAGAGTAAAGGAGAGTCAATGAGCAAAACAGAAAAGTTGGGTTTTTGGTCTATTGTATTGTTAACGATTAATTCTATTATTGGAACCGGAATTTTTCTTTCTCCCGGTTCTGTGGTGAAGCAGGTGGGTTCCTATGCACCGGCGGCTTATCTTTGTGCAGCGGCCTTTGCAGCTATTCTTGCCTTGAGCTTTGCTTCCGCATCTCGTTATGTAATTAAGAGTGGTGCAGCCTATGCTTATGTGGGGGCTGCTTTCGGGGAAAATGCAGGCCTATATGTCGGTATTACCCGTTTTGTTTCTGCAAGTATTGCTTGGGGAGTTATGGCGACCGGTGTTGTTAAGACGGTTTTGCAAATTTTAGGAATGGATACCGGAAATTTCACTTTGGTTACTGCCGGTTTCCTTTGCCTTATGTTTATTTTGTTCATCATCAATTTATTTGGCTTAAAGGTACTCGCATGGGTGTCCAATATTTCCACATTGGGAAAGATTTTGGCTTTGGCGCTGACCATTCTTGCGGGACTTTTCTTTCTCTTACAGCAAAAGTCTGCGGCAGATCTTTCTCTTATTGTTCCCGGTAACAGCAGCGGAACGGTTCCGGCCTTGACCACAAAGTCGTTTGTTACTGCGATTATTGCAGCATTCTATGCGTTTACAGGTTTTGAAGGAGTAGCGAGTGGTTCTTCTGATATGGAAAGCCCGGAGAAGAATCTTCCTAAGGCACTTCCCTTATCCATTTTCCTGATTGCGGTAATTTATCTTGGTATTGTATTTGTTTCCATGAGACTGAACCCCATAGCACTTTTGGAGTCTTCCAATGTTGTCGTTTTGGCAGATGTTTTTAAAAGCCCGCTTTTACAGAATACCATTGTTTTAGGTGCCTTTGTTTCCATGTTCGGCATCAATATTGCAGCTTCCTTCCATACCCCGAGACTTTTAGAAGCCATGGCAAAAGACGGACAGGTCAATGTGCTTTTTGCAAAGAGGACGAAGGGAGGCTTCCCTTATACCTCCTTTATCTTCAGTACTGTTTTTGCCATTATGATTCCCATGGCTTTTCGCTACGATATGAAGGGGATTATGATTATCAGTTCCATTGCCCGCTTTGTGCAGTTTCTTCTGGTTCCTCTTGCTGTAATGTTCTTTTTTTACGGAAAGCAAAGAGGAGAAATTATTGAAAAGCCGATTAAAAATTTTATTCTGGATGTTCCGGTTTCCGTTCTTGCCATTGCTCTTACTATTTTCCTCTTAAGTCGCTTTAATTGGGGAGGACAGTTTAGCATTGCAAAGGACGGTGTAGTTGAGCCGAACATTTACGCTATTGTTGCCATGATTTTTGGATACATCCTTTTCCCGATAATTGCGTTTGCTTTAAGAGGGAAGAAGGAATCGTAAGTCGGCTTTAGAGTAGGCCTTATTAAAAAAGAAAGCAGCACACGAAATTAGCAAACAAAGCAGCACACGAAATTAGCACTCGCTATTGATGAGTGCTAATTTTTGTGTTATAATCCTTTTTCGTAAGTGTTCAGGTATTATTAGGATGTGTATATGATGTAATTTTGGAGCTTTTTCGGGAGAAGGTGTCTTCGGAGAAATTGGAGCTCTTTCCTAGTATAGCCTGCAAAAAATAATCAGAAAAGAGGTAGAGTGTATGCAAAAAAACGGTTCTTTATCTATTCATAGTGAAAATATTTTCCCGATTATCAAGAAGTGGATGTACAGCGACCAGGACATCTTCGTTCGTGAGCAGATTTCCAATGCAACGGATGCGGTAACGAAGCTGGAGAAGCTTTCTCTTATCGGCGAGTGGACGAAACCGTCCGACTATAAAGGGAGAGTGACGGTTACCGTTGAGCCGGAGAAGAAGTGTATTCGCTTCAGTGATAACGGTATCGGTATGACTGCGGAAGAGGTGGAGAAGTATATCACGCAGATCGCCTTCTCCGGTGCAACAGAGTTTATAGAGAAGTATAAAGACAAGGCAAACAGCGATCAGATCATCGGTCATTTCGGCTTGGGATTTTACTCTGCATTTATGGTAGCGGACAAGGTGGAGATTGAGACATTATCCTATAAAGCGGGTTCTACTCCCGTGCACTGGACCTGTGACGGCGGTACCGAGTACAG
Organism: uncultured Oribacterium sp.; assembly: GCA_963537185.1. Taxonomy (GTDB): domain Bacteria; phylum Bacillota; class Clostridia; order Lachnospirales; family Lachnospiraceae; genus Oribacterium. The sequence continues at coordinate 2,689 of CAUTEL010000148.1, forward strand.
TATGACGGACGGTGAGAAGAAGGAGCACGGTACCGATATTACACTTTATTTAAATGAAGACTGCGTAAAATATGCTAATGAATGGGAGCTCCGTTCCGTCATTGAGAAGTACTGTTCCTTCATGCCGGTAGAGATTTACCTTGATAAGCTTCCGAAAGACAGCGAGGTGATTGCCAAGACTGAGAAGCTGGATTCCGATGTTGTGCTTGAAGAAATTCCCGAGAAGGTGGAAAAGGACGAAAAGGGAGAAGAGAGAAAGACGGAGGCTAAGCTTAAGATTGAGAAGCGGCCCGTTCTTTTAAATGATACGCATCCGCTCTGGGCTGAATCTCCTTCCATGGTGGAGAAAGAGCAGTATCTAGACTTCTACAGAAAAACCTTCCATGACTATAAGGAGCCTCTGTTCTGGATTCATTTGAACATGGATTATCCGTATAACCTGAAAGGAATTCTGTATTTCCCGAAGATTAACTCGGAGTATGAGTCGATTGAGGGAACAATTAAGCTTTATAATAACCAGGTCTTTATTGCGGATAATATCAAAGAAGTTATTCCGGAGTATTTACTTCTCTTAAAGGGTGTGATTGACTGTCCGGACCTTCCCTTAAATGTATCCCGTTCTCAACTGCAAAATGACGGCTTTGTAAAGAAAATTTCCGACTACATTACGAAGAAGGTTGCGGAGAAGCTCTCCGGCATGTGTAAGACGGAAAGAGAGTCTTATGAAAAGTACTGGGATGACATTTCCCCCTTCATTAAGTACGGCGTACTTCGTGACAGCAAGTTTGCAGAGAAGATGACGGACTACATTCTCTTTAAGGATTTGGAGGAAAAATATTGTACGCTTCCCGAATTAAAGGAGAAGGGCAAGGCTTTAAACGGAGCAGACACAGCGAAATCTTCCGAAGAACTTACTGAGGATGTGAAAGCCGGTGAAGAACAGGAAGCTACGGAAAAGAAGTCTTCGGAAACGGAGAACTCTGCTGAATCCGATAAAACCACGGAAACGGAAGGCAAAGAGTCTTCGGCAGCAGACAATGTAGCCCAATCTGAAGTCAACGATGAGAAGCTCCAAAAGGTTTACTATGTTTCCGATGCAGTGGCGCAGAGCCAGTACATTTCCCTCTTTAAGGAACATAAGAAAGAAGCGGTTTACCTTACAGAGCGAATCGACCAGCCCTTTATCACGGAGCTTGAGGCGAAGAACTCCGGACTTCGTTTCCAAAGAATCGATGCCGATGTGCAGGAAGCGATGAAGGACGAGCTTTCTTCCGAAGAACAGGATAAGTTGAAAGAAGCGGGAGAAAAGTTGGAGAAAGCTTTCCAAAGCTTACTTTCCAAGGATAAGCTTCATGTAAAAGTGGATCGACTTCTCTCCGAAACTCCGGCAAGTCTTCTTTCCATTTCAGAGGAATCCCGTAGGATGCAGGATATGATGAAAATGTATGCCATGTCCGGTATGCCGATGGGAGAGCTTCCACTGGAGGAAACCCTTGTTTTAAATGAAAGGCATCCCCTTGTTCAGCATCTTCTTCAGCATGAAGACAGCTTTGAAAGTGAGGAGGGAAAGCTTATTGAAGAACAGCTTTACGACTTGGCGCGTATCCAAAATGCACCCCTTAATGGAGACGCGATGAAGAACTTTATTGCCCGCTCGGAGAAAATTCTTTTAGAGCTTGCGAAAACTGAGAAATAAACTTGGTGAATATTTTGTCAAAACAGCTAAAAACCGGTGGAAGAATTTGATTTTTCCGCCGGTTTTGTCAATGGCGGAATATATTCAACTATGGTATAAATAT
>CAUTEL010000149.1:0-4487 GCA_963537185.1 uncultured Oribacterium sp.
AAAAACAATAGGAGCGTTATTTTGCCTTTCCGTAGGAGTCTCTACACTTTCTCCTTTCTTATCCTCCTTTTTCAGCTCTACAGAAATTCTTTTTGGAATACTTTCCTCTTTCTTTAAATTGGTTTGAGGAAGGTTTCCATTTTCCTTATTGCTCTCTTCATCCTCCAGATAAATGTAGGCTGTCCCCACATTCATCTCATCATAGCTGTAAAGAAGCTTGGCAATCTTTCCTTCCGCTTTTTCCTCTTCCGTTAAATCGTAGCTCAAAGAAGAGGCGACATCCTGAAAAGGTACTTCCTTCGGAAGGCATACATGATCACTGCTTCCAATGGTAAAATGCAGTGTTTTGATAAGGGGGATGCCGTCTACATTAAAGTTGCTCTCCAACGCAAGAAGACGGCTGTCGTTTTTTTCAACAGGATAAGATATAAATTTGGAAAAGCCGAAGTCAAAAAGCTTTTTCGTGTCTCTGTACTGAGAATTGTGACCGTTCAAAATGGCGCAAATCAGGGTTGTGTCCCCTCTTTTACAAGCGGTTAAAAGAGTATTTCCCGCAAGCATGGTATAGCCGGTTTTTCCGGCAAACACACCTTCGTAGTACTCCTTAAAGCTTTTTCTCATCATTTTGTGGTGGGCATAAATCGTGTTTTCCTTTGCATCGGCATCAGGGTACTTACTGATTGGCGCATGGGTGTAGGCCTGTGTAGCATCAATCTGCAGAAAAATAGGATTTTGAATAGCATACTGCATGATTTTTGCCATATCCATAGCACTACAGTAATGCTCCTTATTATTTAGACCGGAAGGATTTGTAAAATGAGAGTCGGTGCATCCAATTTCCTTTGCTTTTTCATTCATCATATCACTAAATGCGGCATTGGAGCCCGCTACATATTCTGCAAGAGCATTAGCACAGTCATTTGCCGAGTGAAGAAGTAGCCCGTAAAGGCAGTCTCTTACACTCAGCTTATCTCCGGGTACGGCGCCGATTACCGTGGAGTTTGCTTCCAGATTATCCTTTGTTGCGGCAGAGGAGAAGCTGATTTTTGTTTCCAAATTGTCGACATGCTCCAGGACCACTATCGCGGTTAGAACTTTTGTGATGGATGCCGGAAAATAGGCGTTATGCTCGTTTTTTGCGTAGAGCACAGTTCCGGAGTTGGCATCCAAAAGGACAGCTCCTTCCGCCTCTATGTTTTCCGGGCATTGAGGCCAATCCTCGGCAAAAGAGCGGAAGGGAAACAAGAGACTAAAGAAAAGACTCAACAGGATAAAAGAACTTCCCAAAGCCTTCAATAGTTTATTCTTTTGCTTATTTTTTTTATGATCATACATTACCATCAATTTTGTCCTCTGCTTGAGGGATTCCAACAAATTCCCGTGCTCCGTTCTATATCTATTTCTTTAAAAAACTGTTTTTCTATTGAATCTCTTCCTGTTCCATTAAAGGGAAAATCAAAGAAACCTTGTAGAGATCTCCGTCAATTTCGATAATCATATTGCCGGACATCAGTTTTGTCAGACTTTTTGCGATGGAAAGTCCAAGACCGGAGCCTTCCGTACTTCTGGAGACATCACCCCGGACGAAACGCTCGGTAAGTTCATTCGGAGAAATATTTAAGGGAGCCTCCGAAATATTTTTCATAGTGAAAACAGCGTCCTTTTCCCTTTTTTCCAATGCGATATAAACCCGGCTTCCCGGAAGAGCATATTTGGCACAGTTGTTGAATAAATTTTCAAGAACGCGAAATAACTGTCTTCCGTCAGCTAAAATCACCACTTCCTCATCAGGAAAGGAAGAAATAATTTGTAAAGAGTGCTTGTCCAGCTTTTCCTGAAATTCGCCCAAGGTTTGCAAGAGAATTTCGTTGTAATTTATGGGGTAGAGCTCTAAATTTATATTTCCCGAGCTGGCTTTACTGGCCTCGACCAGATCTTCCGTCAGATTCTTAAGCCTTCCCGCCTTTTGATCCAAAACCTCAATATAGCCTTGAATCCTCTTGTCTTCAATGTTTTCGCGCTTTAACAGATCGACATAGCTTATGATACTGGTTAACGGAGTTTTCAAGTCGTGGGAAACATTGGTGATTAAATCCGCCTTCAGGCGCTCTGCCTTAACCTGTTCATTTACCGCTTCCTGTAAGCCCCTGCTAATAAAGTATGTATAGTAGTCAATGGAAAGACATACAAAAATAAGCAGAATTGCAATAAGAAGGTGGAGCAGACTTCTTCTGTGTATGAAACAATATCCGTTATAGAGAATCAGCCCCAGTGCCAATAGATTCGGAAGAACAAAAAGAAAATAGGAAAAAGCCTTGGAACGGGTAAATTGGCTTGCTGTGATATAGGTTTCCAAAAGCTTTAATATTCTTTTTATATAGGAGGAGCTGTAAAGCAGCGATTTCTTGTATTGCCGTACCAGAGATAGAAATAGCGGAAGTAGAACAAGATAACGAATCAAAAACAGACTCATGGAACGGAAAAAATCCTGCTCGGGTATCGTTCCCACCACAGGCACGAGGCTTTCAATAAGTGATTTTGCAAGTAAAGCGGAAAAATAATACCAGATGAAGCCCAGCAAAACAGTGAGCTCCATGGGACTTTTATCAAAAGGATAGAGAAGCAGTTCCTGCTTTTGACCTCGTCCGGCAAAGTACAGTAGAAAAACAAAACTGCTGATCCAGCTGATTATACTAAACATAAAGAGAAGCAGTCCTAAAATACAGAGCTGCCTTCTTCTGCTGTAATCAAGATACGCCGCCTTATACAGGTCCTCATAGGGAAAGGAAGTATCCACTCCGGCAGAAAAAACATAGGAGCCATCGCTATAGGGCTCTCTTGCCTCCAGGAGAGGGACCAGATTTGAGGGGGCAGTGCTCAGATTTGTTTTTAGTTCCAAAGAGTTGGAATCGGTATAGAGGTATTTTCCAAGCCTTTGAATCTGTTCTGCACTTACTCCGGCTTGATTGTTGTAGTAGGTGGAATAATTGTCCTTACTATAGGCTACATAGAAAAGAAAATTGGAGCCCTTGTCGAAGTAACGGGAGCGTATGGCATAATATTTTGCCAAATACCCTAAAGCTTCCTTGGAAAGCCGCCCAAGACTCATGAAGCCGTCCGCAGGACTCGCCGGCTGATAATCCGGAAGATATGCCCGGTAGATCACCCTGATTTGATGCTCTTTTTCGTCTTGCTCCCTACTTACAGTGGCAGGACCGTCCTCCATGATTTCATTTTTCTCATTTAAATAATAACCCATGGAACGGGCATACTTAATCAAATAGTCCAAACTGTAGGAGCGGGTTGCCCCGTTTGTTTCACTTTGGGCAATTGTATGATTTAGGTCCAAGGTCCCTCTGGTTTCGAAAAGATTCCGTAAATCAATATAGTCAAAAATATCATTGACACTTTCGGAAATGGCACTGTCAAAGTCTGAGGAAGAGAGGTAGTTCTTCTCTTTCAAAAAGGCAAGGACATCTCCCCCCTTAGGGGCAAAATGCAAAATGCTAAGGCTTAGAAGGAGAAGAAACACGGACATAAGGTGTAAAAAAGGGACGAAAAACTTCTTCATTTTATTCCTCGGGCTTTCCTTGTTTTTCAATCTTATAGCCGACGCCCCAAACAACCTTTAGATATTTCGGCTTTCTGGAGTCGATTTCAATCTTTTCTCGAATATGGCGAATATGTACAGCTACCGTGTTATCGGCTCCTATTGCTTCTTCGTTCCAGATAGAGGTATAGATTTCATCGATAGAAAAAACCTTTCCCGCATTTTTGACAAGCAGTAGCAGGATATTGTATTCAATCGGAGTGAGCTTTACCAATTCTCCGTCAACGCTAACCTCTTTAGTGTCATCGTTTATGACAAGTCCTCCACAGCTGAAGACGGCATCGCCCTTTGCCGTCTCATTCATGTTTCCAAGCTGAGTGTAGCGTCTAAGCTGAGACTTCACTCTGGCAACGAGCTCCAGAGGATTAAAGGGCTTTGTGATATAGTCGTCGGCACCGATATTTAAGCCTAAGATTTTGTCGGTATCTTCACTTTTTGCACTGAGGATAATAATGGGAACAGAGCTTTTTTCCCGAATCTTTAGAGTGGTACGGATTCCGTCCAGTCCGGGCATCATAACATCTAAAATGAGGAGATCCAAACTTTCCTTCTCCATGACCTTTAGCGCATCAAAGCCGTCATAGGCTTTGATTACATTATAGCCTTCTCCGGTAAGGTAAATGGAAATGGCTTCTACTATTTGTTTATCATCATCGCAAACTAAAATATTTTGCATAAGTACTCCTTTCGTCGGTATTCTCTAGTATAACAAAGCTTTATAGAAAGAGAAAGAAGCGGAAAAAGTATTCAGAAAAAAATAAGAGGAATGTGATAAGTTGGGCTGTTATAAGAATTGCAATCGCATTTTGCAGTCTTTGAACAGGGGCACGCTCTCGCCAACTTCGCCCCTCGTTTTAGACCTATGCTGTTTTGCATC
>CAUTEL010000150.1:0-4472 GCA_963537185.1 uncultured Oribacterium sp.
AAAGAAGGAGGAAACCGAAGATGGCAAAGGTTGAATTAAAGCAGCCGATTATCGACGAGATCAAGGGATTTTTGGACGGTGCTGTAGCAGCTACCGTTGTAGACTATCGTGGACTTACCGTTGCGGAAGATACAGCACTTCGTAAGGCTTTGAGAGAAGCGGGCGTGCAGTACAAGGTCTTCAAGAATACCCTGATTAAGAGAGCAGCAGAGGGAACGGATTTTGCTCAGCTGGATCCGATTTTAGACGGACCGACCGCTCTTGCTGTATCTAAGGACGATGCTACTGCGGCAGCAAGAATTTTTGCAAAGTTTGCAAAGACCTCTCCCAAGTTGGAGTTCAAGGGTGCGGTTGTAGAAGGTAAGTTCTACGATGCAAAGGCAGTGCAGGCACTGGCAGAGATTCCGTCCAGAGAAGAGCTTCTTGGAAGACTTCTCGGATCTATCCAGTCCCCAGTTACAAACTTCGCGCGTGTGCTTAAGCAGATTGCGGAAAAGGGTGACGGAGAAGCGGCATAAGGCGGCTTAAAAAAGAAGACTTCGAAACTTTTTAGGACAAAGTCCTAAGGGCGAGACACGGATGTGGTGGTTCTCGTCAAAACCAAGGAACAGAACATTTCTGTTCAAAAAAGAATATTAATGGAGGAAAATACAATGGCAAAGTTAACTGTTGAAGAGTTTATTGCAGCAATTAAGGAACTTTCCGTAATGGAATTAAATGATTTGGTAAAGGCTTGCGAAGAGGAATTTGGTGTTTCCGCAGCAGCAGGTGTAGTAGTTGCAGCAGCAGGCGCAGGTGCAGGAGCTGCAGCAGCTGAGGAAGAGAAGACCGAGTTCGACGTTGAGCTTACTGATGTAGGTCCGAACAAGATTAAGGTTATCAAGGTTGTTCGTGAGGCTACCGGTCTTGGACTTAAGGAAGCTAAGGACCTCGTTGAGGCAGCTCCGAAGGTTCTTAAGGAAGGTGCTTCCAAGGCTGAAGCTGATGATATCAAGGCTAAGCTTGAGGCTGAAGGCGCTAAGATTACTCTTAAGTAATTTATCGCATGAAGAAAGCCATAGTTTATCTGTGGAAAAGCAAAGATATAAACGAGGTATCCACAGTAAGTGTAGGAACATCGTTTTTACAGAAAGAGAGGGCATTATTTTGCCCTCTCTTTTGCTAAGTACATCGTAATTTATCAGGAATTAAAAATAATATAGGTAGACAAAACTAACTAAACATCCTATACTATGAGCGGTATATTAAGTTAGGCTTGACTTAATAATAATTCCTATTTTATACTACAGTCGTTTTTATTAAACTTTTGCTGTTTTAGTTGTTTATACAAGGAGGAGATTTATGTTTTTAGCAAATGTAGCATGGAAAAAGTTGGGTATTTTCGCAGGTGGAATTCTTTTCGGTACAGCCGGAATGAAGATTTTAGGCTCCAAGGATGCGAAGAAGATGTACACAGAAGCAGCAGCGGCAGTACTCCGCGGTCAGGACTGTGTGATGAAGGTCAGCACCAGCATTAAGGAGAACTGCGAAGACATCTATGCGGATGCAAAGCGCATTAACGAGAAGAGAGCGGAAGAGGAAGAGAAGGCTTTAATCTGTGATTGTGAAGCAGACTGTGACGGTAAGGAAGTGTAATCTTGGCATATCACTTGTAGTGCGAAATATCGCATACAAGCTATTTGCTATTTTGTTTAGTTGAAAGTAAGGAAAGGTAAGGGTAATGAAGTGTAAAATTTTACATGAATCCCAAGGTCGTCTAAGGGTTCGTGCCCTGCAGCCCAGAATGACTGTAGAGCAGGCGGATATTTTAGAGTATTATCTGAAAGCCCAGGAAGGGGTTCTTCATGCAAAGGTAAATGATAGAACCGGAGATGCCATTATTTCTTACGAAGGAACACGGGAGGGGATTATTCTTGCCCTTTCCCGTTTTTCTTATGAGGAAAATGCGGCGCTGGTGCCGGATCATACCGGAAGGGCATTGAATCGGGAGTATGAGGATAAGCTGGTTCTTACCGTGGTAAACCGTGTAGTGAATGTTCTCTTCTTTCCGGTACCTTTAAAGCGGGTGCTGACGGGACTCAAGGCGATTCCCTATGTTCTTAAGGGGATCGGAACGATTTTAAGAGGAAAGATAGAGGTGGCGCTTCTTGATGCGGTAGCCATTTCCGCATCGATACTTACAGGAGACTATGATACTGCCTCCTCCGTCATGTTCCTCCTTGGTGTGGGAGAAATTCTGGAGGAATGGACACATAAGAAGTCGGTGGATGACCTTGCGCGTACGATGTCTCTCGATGTGGACAAGGTTTGGACGGTTGTTCAAGGAGAGGAAGTTCTTCTTTCAGTAAATGAAGTGAAGGTCGGAGCGGAAATTATTGTCCGCACCGGAAATATGATTCCGTTAGACGGAAAGCTTTCTTCCGGAGAAGCTATGGTTAATCAGGCTTCCATGACGGGCGAGTCTGTGCCGGTCAGAAAGACAAAGGGAAGCTATGCCTATGCCGGAACAGTTGTGGAAGAGGGAGAGTGCCATATTATAGTAGAGAAAGAGGCAGGCTCCGGTCGTTATGATCGTATCGTGAAAATGATTGAGGAGTCCGAGAAGCTGAAGAGCTCTACGGAGGACAAGGCCTCTCATCTTGCGGATAAGCTTGTTCCGTATAGTCTTGGCGGTGCGGCTTTGGCTTATCTCTTTACTCGTAATGTGACGAAGGCGTTGGCCTTTTTGATGGTGGATTTCTCCTGTGCTCTTAAGCTGTCTATGCCTGTTGCGGTGCTTTCCGCAATGCGGGAAGCCGGAAAGTATCATATTTCCGTAAAGGGCGGTAAGTTTATGGAGGTAATTTCCGAGGCGGATACTATTGTTTTTGATAAGACGGGAACACTGACCTATGCTAAACCCAAGGTAGAAGAGATTATCACCTTTATGGGAGAAGATGAAGATGAGATGCTCCGTATGGCGGCATGTCTCGAAGAGCATTATCCTCATTCCATGGCCAATGCGGTCGTGACTGAGGCGGAGAGAAGAGACCTGCATCATGCAGAGCGCCATTCCAAGGTGGAGTATGTTGTGGCGCACGGCATTTCCAGCATTTATGAAGAGAAGAGAGTGCTTATCGGAAGCTATCACTTTATCTTTGAGGACGAGAAGTGCACGGTACCTAAGGGAGAGGAAGAGAAGTTCAACGCTATCCCGGAGGAATATTCCGCTTTGTATCTTGCTGTAAATGGAAAGCTTGCCGCGGTAATTCTTGTGTCCGATCCGCTTCGTGTGGAGGCAAAGGATGTAATTCGGAAGTTAAAGCAGCTGGGAATTAATAAGGTTGTGATGATGACCGGAGACAATAAGCACACGGCGAAAGCGGTGGCAAAAAAGGTAGGTGTTGACGAGTTCTATGCGGAAGTGCTTCCCGAGGATAAGGCGAAGTTTATTCAGGAGGAGCACAAGAAGGGCCGAAAGGTTATCATGGTGGGAGACGGAATTAATGATTCTCCCGCACTTTCCGAGGCGGATGCCGGTATTGCCATATCTGCCGGAGCGGCAATTGCGAAGGAAGTAGCCGATGTCACGGTGAAAGAGGGAGACCTTTATGAGCTGGTTATCTTAAAAGAAATCAGCAATCGCCTGATGCATCGAATTCATGATAACTACCGCTTTATCATCGGATTTAATTCTGCACTTATAGCCCTGGGCTTTTTCGGCGTGATTTCTCCGTCCGGCTCTGCCCTCTTCCATAATCTTTCGACGGTGGCAAGCGGCGTAAAGAGTACAACGGCGCTTCTTCCGAAGGAGAAGAAGGAAGAAGTAAAACTTTTAGAGCAAAATGCTAGGGCTTTAAATGAAGCCTCCGTTATGACAAAGGTAAAATCCGCATAAATATAGCAGGACAGGGAAGAGGCGGTTACCGCTACGAAAAAGATTTATTTTTAGCTAAGCGAAGAGGAGGAGAGTGCTATGAAACCGTATGAGAGCCATGAATCGGAGGAAAACTACCTAGAGGCGGTTTTGATGCTGTCTTTGGACCACAGAAAGGTTCGCGCCATTGATATTGCAAATATGCTTGGTTTCTCCAAACCCAGTGTAAGTATTGCATTAAAAAGGCTGAAGGAAGAAGGTAAGGTAGAAGTAGATGAGAAGGGTTCTTTGACTTTGACGGAGCATGGCCTCAGTATTGCGCAGAGTACCTATGAAAAGCATACGGTGCTGACTGATGTACTGGTAGCCTTAGGAGTAAATGCCTATACCGCTTCTCAAGATGCTTGCCGCATGGAGCATGTCTTAAGCCCGGAATCCTTTGGGAAGATTAAGAACTTCTATACTAAATGGAAGGAAGGGGAATACAATAAGAAGTAGCTCCGAGAAATATACTATGTACCGTCCTTCGTTATTAGACTTTTAGTTTAATAATGAAGGGCGGTTTTTTGCTACAAAAAAACCATCCTTGACATTTTTCCTAAAATTGTATGAAATC
>CAUTEL010000151.1:0-4447 GCA_963537185.1 uncultured Oribacterium sp.
GGGCTTTATTCCTTCTCTTTTCCAAAGAAAAAGCTGGATACCGTTCCGGGACCGGTATGACAGGCAATTGTCCCTCCGATATCAAAAATTTCAATTCCTCCCTTTGGAGAAAACCGTTCTTCAATACTATCCGCAAGCTTCTTTGCATCCTCAGGGCAGGCAGAGTGACTGATAAAACATTTTTCAGATGGGATATATCCCTCCTTCTCCATTTTAGAGAGAATATTCTCCATAGCCTGCTTCTTTCCTCTTGCCTTTTCAATAGGCTTCAGTTTTCCCTCTTCCGTAATCTTTAAAACCGGACAAATTTTCAAAAGTCCTCCGATAAAACCTGCAGCCTTACTCACTCTGCCTCCCTGAATAAAGAAGCGAAGGTCGGAGGTAAAGAAATAGCCATGAAGCCGGTTTCTCCATTTTTCCAGCTCATTGCGAAGAGAATACATATCCAGGCCTTGTTTTTTCAACTCACAGGCCTTATCTACTAAAAGTCCGTAACCACAGGATGCCATAAGAGAATCCACAATTTCAATTTTTCGTTCCGGGAATTCTTCCAGTAAAATATCCCTTGCAATATTGCAGGAATTAAAGGTACCTGAAACGCCGCTGGAAAGGCAAATATGGAGAATATCCTGTCCCTGTTCCAAATATTTCCGGAAGCTTCCGATGTATTCTTCGGTGTTCACTTGCGTTGTCTGACTTTTCTCACCGGAAAGCATGCGTTCAAAGAGCTTTTCCTGAGAAATAGACTCATAGAAATCATCCGAGAATTCTTCTTCCTCCAGAAAAAACTTTGCATAAATCAGATTGACGCCGTGTTCCTCCGCCCAGCCCTTTCTTAAATCCATGGTGGAACAGCAAGAGAGTACATAATTTTCCATCTTTTACCCCTTCTAAAATTACTTTATTTGCCCAATCTCATAAAATATGAGATACCATATCCTCTAAAAAACATCTGCTACTTTTTTCCCGCAAAAACTTCGTTTCCTACCGGTTCAAAAATACTTTAATTTTCAGGCAAGCATTATTCTCCAAGCACATTTCGAATAGCTACCGGTGTTCTGTAATTCCAGCGATAAATACGGATGCCGGAACGGCGGGAAGCCGCATTCACAACCTGTCCGTTTCCAATATAAATTCCTACATGATTTATCACTCCTCTGCGATTTGCGTAGAAAATCAAGTCTCCGGGCTTAATATTTTCACTGCTTACTTTAATGCCGGTTTTAGCCTGTTCACGAGAGACTCTAGGAAGAGATACTCCATATTTACTCATAATCGTCTGTGTAAAGCCGGAGCAATCACAACCGCGTGTTAGCGAAGTTCCTCCCCATACATAAGGATTTCCCACGAATTGGCAGGCGAAGTTTACCAGCTCGCTTCTTCTCTTTGCCGCTTGATTTGCACGGTCCAGTGCAGGACGATAGCTTAATGCTTCATAGAGGGCATAGCTTACAGAGACATTATTATCTCTGGTAGAAACAAAGGCGCCCTGCTCCCCTTCCTCATCATCGCCGGAGTCAAGATCGAGCTGCACCCAACCATCTAATTGGTTTACCACGGAATATCTTTGATCTTTAGTAATTTTCGTCCAAGCCGAAGAATTTAAATCGGCACTGGAACGCACATTTAAAGCGTCGGTATTCACGATAGCCATAACTGTAGCATGCTCTACCGCAAGATTTTCCGCTTCTTTTCCTCTTGCAACAAGCTCCGCTTTAACATAACCTGTAATGCCGCCGGACTCTATCTTTAACCATCCGTTTTCTTCTCCGAGAATATTTCCGCCGGCAAAGCTCGGAAACTTTCCAATAATGTTATCGATACCCTTATCTTCAGGGCTCGAGCGAATATTGATATAGTCCTGTGCCTTGGAAACCCCTAAATTGTCGTACATATTCAGTACCTTTTGGCGAAGGTTCAAACTTCTCGCTTCGTCGAGTCCATATTCAAGACGCACATTTTCAGATTTGGAAGAAATATAGGCTTCTTCCACTTCTTCCAAGGTATCTGCAGAAATTTTCAAGAAATCCTTTCCGCTTCTGCTCAATACTATATATCGTTCCCCCTTTGCACAGGAGGAAAGAGTATTTCCCTCCGTAATCTCCGGCGTGGAACGAATACGAAGCTTATCCGCAAGAATTGTTACACGGGGCGCCATAAATTCACAGGCATTTTTCTTTGCTTCCTCCCCTTCCAGAAGATAATTTTTTACAATGTAGCCCTCTAAACCTCCCGAGCGAACCTTTGCCCAGCCGTCTTTTCCTTCCACATTCGACTCCAATATCTCTACTCCGGCACCATTGCGTAAGAGGCCGATGATGTTTCGGATGTCATTTTCATTCGCATCGGAGCGGAAATTAATATAAGAATCGCATTGAATTAAACCCAAGTTTTGATAACGACTAAGTGCCGCATCCTGCTCTATTTTTATCTTCTCCTCCAGCTTTAGCTGAAGTTCCGAAGCACCGGTCTCTTCCATCCCCTCCTCTTCCAGTTCATTGGGAGAAATAACCGATTCGCTAAGCGTCTTTTCCCCTTTTCCGCTATTCCTACAGGAATATAGACAACAAGAAAGGCATGACAATAGGATAAGCAGCCCTAAACGCCAGATTCTATTACGGTTTATACAGTTCTTTTTACTCATTTTCATGTCTCCGCAAGTTTTGCATGATTTACAGTCCTAGACAGTAGAAATTTATAGTACGGTATTGCTTTTAGTTTTATTTTCTTTTCTGTAAGCAAATAAAGCTCCCTTGCACGCCTCTTTTCCCCTGACTATAGCGGTGGGAGAAGAACAAATCCGGATTTTCCATCGTGCAGTAACCGCTTATGGAAATATTTTCCGGCGGAATAAAGCATTCCAAAGCAATGATACGATTAAGCTCCCATAAGTCGATGTGGAACTTTTCCTTAGAAACCCGTTCGACAGGGGAATACTTTATTTTTGTCGAAAGAAGTTCCCTTTCCAAATCCGATGATGGTTTGGAGTTCTGTATATCCAAGTTCTCCACTGAGCGCTGCACTGTTTGAAAAATCCCCGCTCTGTCTAAATTCCCTCTTTCCCTTAGTATCGGAAAAGCCTCAAGAAATGCCTCTCCTACATCAGAGGAGACCTCGTAGCAATTTTTACAAATGCTTGGTCCGATTGCAATATAGATTTCTTCGGGCTTGGAAGAAAATTCTTCCTCCATTGCCTTAATCACTTCCGCTAGGATTCTTCCATGCGTTCCTCTCCAGCCGCTATGGCAGGAAGCAATTACTCTCTGCCCCTTATCATAAAAAAGAATCGGCACACAGTCCGCAGAAAAGGCAGTGAGAATTACCCCCTCTTCATTTGTCATGAGAGCATCCACATCCGTATAGTCTCTTTCCCGGAAAATGCCCTTCCCTCGGTCATCTCTTCCCACGCGGCGAACATTCACACTGTGCGTTTGCTTAGTAAGTACAAAATCTTCCGCTCGTCCCCCGAGAGCAGTCCCCATGATACGAAAGTTTTCTATAACATTTTCCCTATCGTCTCCTAAGGAAAAACCAAAATTCAAAGAAGAAAGATGCTCCTTGGAGACCCCTCCCTTCCTTGTGGAAAAACCGTGTCGAAGTCCCGAAAAGCCTTGTAAAAGGGGGGATTCGATAAGGGGAAGGCTCTGCTCCCCAACTTTATAATTCTTTATCGGAAAAACCGTCTTCAATCTTGTACTCCTAAAACTGTCTTTAATTTTATACTTATAAAACTGTTTTCAAGCTGCTCTATTAAAACTGCTTTCACTCTATACTTCTCTGTCCATTTCCAAAATCTCTGCCATCTCCTTCGCTGTTTTTGTGCTCATTACAGCTCCGTTTATACCGGCTTCTTTCGCCGCTTTGATATTGTCTTCCAAATCATCAATAAAAAAGCAATCTGCAGGATTTAATTGATATTCCTTTAAGAAACGCTCGTAAATAATATCTTGCGGCTTCACACACTTATAGGCTGCAGAATAAAAAATCCCGGAAAAGCACTCTACGGCAGGAATCACTTCTTTGTAGATGGAAAGCAAGCGCATAGAGGCATTGGATAGGAGGTATATATTCTTTCCTGCCTCCTTTAAAGCACGGATAATCTCCGCTGTGCCAGGAATCGTCTTCATATTATAAAGATGCCAGTTTTGAAAAGAAAGATGCGCGATTTCTCTTGCCTTATCGGAACAAAGCCTCTCCATCCAGTTTCGCTCAGCCTTTTCTTCTTCTATCAGTCCAGCATCCAGTAAAAACCACTCCTGTGAGTTAAACACAATGTTCTTCACCTCTCGAATCAGTTCCTCATCCTCCGTATACTGCCGGATAACCCACTCCGGGTTATAGCTTATCAGGACATTCCCCATATCAAAAAGAATATTCTTATAAGAAATCATTACAATCCTCCGATTTTTATATAAAAAAAATCCCGAGCACCGCTCGGGATATGACG
>CAUTEL010000152.1:0-4444 GCA_963537185.1 uncultured Oribacterium sp.
CCTTTGCTGTATTTTTTCGTTTAAATACGATTGTTTGGTTAATTGAAAGACTTTCTACTGCAGCCATCATAGCAGTTGTTATTATTTTTCAACCGGAACTTAGAAAGGCTTTGGAACAGCTGGGTTCTAAAAATATAATCAGTCAATTTAGAGGAGCTGACAGAAGAAGACATTCTCGAATCAATCAAGAGTTAATTGCGGCTTGTACGACTATGTCGGAGCATAAAACGGGCGCTTTGATTGTAATTGAGCAGGAACAAAGCTTGGAAGAAATAGAAAAAACGGGAATTTATGTAGACGGTATAGTGACAGCGGCCTTATTGATCAATATTTTTGAAAAAAATACTCCACTACATGACGGTGCGGTAATTATTGCTCATGACCGAGTGTCTTCCGCAACCTGCTATTTACCCCTTTCCGATGCGGAAATTTCCAAGGCATACGGAACAAGGCATAGAGCCGCTTTAGGGATTTCGGAGAGTTCGGATGCTATTACGCTGGTAGTCTCCGAAGAAACAGGAAGAATTTCCGTGGCCTATGAAGGAGGGCTTCATCATGTTCGCGATGCGGAGGAGCTTTTGAAGTACCTGCCTAAGGAGGAAAAGGAAGGCGAAGAGAAGAAATCTTTACTAGCTCGGATTTTTTCCAAGGACAGAAAGAAGGAACAGGAATGAAATTTTTTAAAGAAAATCCGGCACTAAAGCTGTTTAGTGTATTCTTGGCTCTTTTACTCTGGTTAATAGTGTTTAATGTTTCCAATCCGGAACAGAAGGGAACAAGAACGGTAGAATTGAATATTCTCAATCAGGATGCATTTTCTTCAGAGAATAAAACATGGGAAGTGGATAGAAATACAATAACGGTAAGTTATACGGTGCGAAGCAATCAGGCAAACACGGTAAAGGCTTCTGATTTTAATGTCTATATTGATTTGAATGATTATTCGATTACCGGATCCGTTCCGGTGTATGTGGAGTTGAAAAATTCTGAAAATAGCGGCACTATACAGGATATTGTTGCCAAACCGTCTGTGGTTAGGGTAACTGTAGAGGATTTGCAGACCAAAAAATTTACCTTAACGACGCATAGAAGAGGAAAAGAGAAGGACGGCTTTATTGTGTCTTCCATTCATACGGAACCGGAAATAATTTATGCCACGGGAGCGGAATCCTCTATTGGAAGAATTTCTTCCGTGGGAGTATTGATCAATGTAGAGGGCTTGAAAGAGAGTACCGGCGGTAAAGAAAAGGTTGTATTTTATGATGCAAATGGAAAGACAATTGATAACTTAGAGAATGTCAGTCTGTCCCAAAATGAAGTGGAATATACCGTTGTGGTGCATAAAAAGAAAGATTTGCAGATTACAGCCGGTACTACCGGTACACCGCAGAGCGGTTACAGTTTGGAGAGTCTTACGGTTTCTCCGAAAAGTGTTTCCGTATCGGGCAATGCCAATCTTCTGGAGGGAATCAGCAGTATTACTTTGCCTAACCTGGATATCAGCTCTATAAGCAGTGATTTGGTGAAAAGTTATTCCATTGAAGATTATCTTCCTAAGGGCTTATCCCTTACAGAACCGAATAATACGGTTACGGTAACGGCCAAAATACAGAAAAATGCGGAGCCCAGTAAGGAAAGTAATGAATCGGAGGAGTCTTCTAAGCCTACGGAGGAATCTGCATCGCCTTCCTCTGCGGAGAGCGGCTCCGTAGACGAAGAGGGAACGGAGAAAAAACAGGAGTCTAAAAGCGGCACTTCTTCTGAAAAAAAGGGAAATGCGGAGGAAAGTCGTCAGAGCACACCGGAAGGAAAGTCGCCCGGATCTGAAACGAAGTCGTGAAGGGATGTAAGAAAGTGATGAGAACAGGGAAGATACTCGGTATATACAGTTTGCTTTATTTTTTGGCTTTCTTAGCCAAGATAAGCCATTTTACCGTGCTTTCTTCCCTGATTTTTTTATCCCTTGCTTTATTTTTATATTTTGCGGAAAAAAAAGAAGAGGAGACAGCACTACCCTTAAGCGGAATTTTTGCCTTGGGACTTCTTGGAGGAGAGGGCATTGCGGTCTTGCAGTTAAGCACGCTTTCCAATCCCTGGACAAAGGATACATGGCTAAGCTTTTATTTGGCTTATTTCTTTTTTTATCTTCTCTATCATCTTACTTTCCGGCGCCCTATACTTCATGAACATAAAGAGCAGGAGCTGCATTGGGAAGAGGATGCTTGTTTTCTGAAAGTCTGCATCATAGTGCTATTGGCAGTTTCCTATCTTTCCTTCTTAGTGGAAGCTGCAGTACTCGACTATGTGCCTTTATTCACTGAGCATACGCCGCATGCCTATTCCGCTTTTCATTTAAAGGGCTTACATTATTTTACGACACTCTTTGTCTTGCTTCCTATGCTCTTGGTATATTTAGTTAAAATAGAGAAGAAGCTTTCCGTTTTCAGCTTTATTGCATTTTTTCTTGCACTCCTCCTTCCTATTCTTCTGGTATCCCGTTTTCAACTGATTTTTTCTGTTGTATTATTTCTTTTTGTGCTGCTTCTTACAGGCTATAGGCTACATTGGAAAAAGCTGCTTCTTCTTTTCCTCTTTCTTTTGATAACATACCTTATTCTAACAGTCGAAAGAGCCCATTCCGTTACCTATCTTCTGGATATCTTTTCGATGAAAAATAAGAATATTCCCATTGTATTCGTTCAGCCCTATATGTATATTGCCAACAATTATGAGAATTTCAATCTACTCACAATGAAGCTGGAAGCTCATTCCTGCGGATTTAAAATGGCTTATCCCTTCTTTACCCTGACAGGACTGAAATTCTTTGTGGAGCTTCCCTTAGCCTATCCCTTGTATTTAACAAAGGAGGAGCTGAGCACTCTGACAATTCTCTATGATGCCTATTATGACTTTGGCTTGCTTGGCGTTGTCCTCTTTTCTTCTTTCTTAGGGGTTGGGGCTTCCTTTATAAAGCGTAATGCAAAGAGAGCAAATCCGTTTATGATGGCTATATTGGCGCAGTTTGCATTTTATTTGTTGTTTTCCTTCTTTACTACCTGGTTTTCCAATCCTTCTGTTCTTTTTTACTTCGGGATATCCTTGTTCTTTGCACTGCTATGGCAGTTTAGGAGAAAAATAAGAGGGAAAACAAGAGAAATAACAAGTGAAACAACAAGTGAAACAACAAAAGAAACAACAAAAGAAACAACAAAAGAAACAACAGAGAGTATAACAGGTGAAACAAGAAGTATAGAGGAGGGGAAATGAAGCGAATACTCTTATTGCTATATAGGATTTTCTTTCCTATCGTATTGACAGCTCTGTTCCTGCTTTTTCTTCCAAGGCTATTTTTGTTTTTCCTTCCTTTTACCTTGGGAGCCGTATTGGCATTCCTTGCGGAGCCTTTAACTGCTGTTTTTAAGAGAGTCTTTCCCTTTCTAAAAAAGGAACAGCTTTCCGTACTGGTTATTCTGCTTTTATTTATAGTTTTAGCATCTCTGTTATATCTTCTTGTGCTTTTGGTTTTTCCTTTTATTGCCAATAAAATGGCAGGCTTTCCGGAGTATATTCAATCCCTTAAAACAACAGCTCTTGAAACGGCGGAAAGTCTCAGAATGCTTTTACCGGAAGGGCTTAGGGACAGCCTTTCTGATTTTCCGGACAAGATAGAACATTACGGAAAGAATATCTTAAAGACCTGGTCTTCACCGGCACTCAAGCTTTCTCTTCATCTTGTAAGCGGTTTGCCGGAGCTTTTGCTTTATTTTGTTATCATGATTCTTTCTGCCTTTTCCTTTGCAAAAGACGGAGGAAAGATTCTCTCCGGTATAAAGGGCCTTGTTCCGGAGAGCTTTCGACGATATGGCGAACTGCTTAGAGAAGACGGAAAAAAGATTTTAAAGGGTTATATTTTGGCACAGCTGCAAATCATGTTTTGTGTCTTTTTACTCTTGGCCGTCGGCTTTAGCTTTTTGAAGGTTCCCTATGGTATATTTCTGGCCTTTCTGACGGCATTTTTAGATGCGCTGCCGATATTTGGTGTTGGCTTTATCATGTGGCCCTGGATGGCTGTTATTCTTTTGCAAGGACAATTTATCTTCTTTTTTGCTTTGCTTTTTTTATATCTTTTGAGCCAGATGATACGGCAATTTTTGCAGCCTAAAATTATAGGAGATGCGGTCGGCTTACCGCCCATCCTCGCTCTTCTCTTTTTGTTTTTGGGGTATAAGTTTTACGGTCTCTCCGGAATGGTTTTGGCATTGCCGGTAGGAATGCTTCTTCTGCGTTTTTATCACTATGGTGCATATGACGGTTTATTTTCCGCTGCAAAAGAACTAAGAGAACTTTTACTGAAATATTTATAGAGAGGAATCTAAGAGAAGGAATATACGGAAATTATTTGTTGAAAATAGAGGAGTGATAAAAGTAAGCGGAATAGAAAGCG
>CAUTEL010000153.1:0-4408 GCA_963537185.1 uncultured Oribacterium sp.
GCAAATTCATGAACTATACCTTTGATTCCAACAGTATACCTGTCTTCCAAAAAGAATTCTATACTTCGAAAGAAAGGAAAAAAAACACAGACTTCCTCTTATCCTTTTTTATCTGCTCTTTCTTCGAAATCTATCACTAAAGTATAAAAAGATTGTAAACAATATATTTCTCTTGCTTTCCATTGAAAAAAGAATATAATGGTAATATCGATAATAATTATCGATTTTGAAGCCATTCATGCAGTTTATATCTGCTAGAAAAAATTAGAATCATAGAAGCGAGAATTTTCTTGCTCTAAGAAAAGGAGAATGTGATGGGATTTAAAAATGTAACTGTAGCCGGTGGCGGCGTTTTGGGAAGTCAGATTGCTTTTCAGACAGCATACTGCGGTTTTAATGTAAAGATTTGGTTAAGAAGCGAGGAATCCATTGCCCGTTGTCAGCCGAAGCTTGACCGACTAAAGGCGATTTATCTCGGGATTTTGGAAGCCATGAAGACGGATCCTTCCGCCTATGCAAGAGGACTTTCCAAAAAATATCCGCTTACTAATGAAGAAATCGAGGAATACAAGAGCAAGGTAGAGGAGGCTTACAAAAATATTGTTCTGACTACCTCTTATGAAGAGGCTGCAAAGGACGCAGATCTTGTGATTGAGGCTATTGCCGAAAGCATTGAAGAAAAGAAGGAATTTTATACGGAGCTAGCAAAATATTTGCCCGAGAAGACGGTTCTGGTGACGAACTCTTCCACCCTTCTTCCGAGTACCTTTGCAAGTTTCACCGGACGCCCGGAGAAGTTCCTGGCACTACATTTTGCAAACAACATTTATAAGAGTAATACCGCGGAAATCATGGGACATGCGGGAACGGAGCAGACTTACTATGATCAGGTCGTAGAATTTGCGGATGCAATCAATATGGTACCGCTCAAGGTTTTAAAAGAACAGCCCGGCTATATCTTAAATTCCATGCTGGTTCCCTTCTTAACCGCTGCGGAATCTTTACTAGCACTCGGCGTTGCGGACTTTGAGACCATCGATAAAACCTGGAAGCTTGGAACAGGCTCTCCCTACGGTCCCTTCCAGATTCTGGATATCGTAGGCTTAACGACCGCTTACAACATCGTTATCTTAAACCCTGCCGCAAAGGATCCGAACAGCGTACAGGGAAAGATTGCGGCAACACTGAAAGAAAAAATCGATCAGGGTAAGACCGGAATCAGCGCCGGCGAGGGCTTCTACAAGTACAAGTAGGATAAAAAAAGAGGACGGACAAAGAGATTGTAAATAAAAGACAGAACTAAGTGCCCATTTTACGGGCATTGGATTCGGGGGACGCTCCCGCTAACCTCGCCTGACTGAGCATGGGCTTGGTAGCCCATTGCTCAATTTGCTTCGCAAATCAACTTTCTTCGAAAGTTGGTCTTGTACAGTACAACTTTTCTGATGAAAAGTTTGTTCTTTTGCAGCAGCACTAAGCTTCGAGCGGCGTTATCACTAGCTCTTAGCAAGTGCCGGCGGGCTCAGATTCCCCCGAATCCCAATGCTCGTAAAAATGTTACGACTTGTCAACTTCTTTTTATCTACAATCTCTTTTTTAGTCCTCATCCAGTTTCAACACGGACATGAAGGCACTCTGCGGAATCTCTACGTTTCCGAACTGGCGCATCCGCTTCTTTCCTTCTTTCTGTTTTTCAAGAAGCTTCTTTTTACGGGATACGTCTCCGCCATAGCACTTCGCAAGCACATCCTTCCGAAGCGCTTTAATCGTTTCTCTTGCCACAATATGACCGCCGATGGCTGCCTGAATCGGAATCTCAAAGAGCTGCCTCGGAATCTCATTTTTCAGCTTTTCGCACATCTTCTTTCCGCGATCATACGCGGAATCCGCATGAACGATAAAGGACAGCGCATCAATCTGCTGCTTGTTCACCAGAATGTCCAGCTTTACCATTTTTCCTTCCTGATAGCCTTTCAGCGTATAGTCAAAGCTTGCGTAACCTTTACTCCTGGACTTTAAGGCGTCAAAGAAGTCATAGATGATTTCATTTAAGGGTAAATCATATTTCAGAAGTGCCCTTGTCTTATCAATATACTCCGTGCTCTTATACACCCCGCGCCTTTCCTGACAAAGGGTCATAATCGCCCCCACAAACTCGGAGGTTACCATTACTTCCGCTTCTACAATCGGCTCTTCCATGCGAAGAATTTCCGCGGGATCGGGAAGATTTGACGGGTTTGTGAGCTCAATCATCGAGCCGTCCGTCTTATACACATGGTAAATAACGGAGGGCGCTGTGGTCACCAGGTCTAAGTCATACTCTCTCTCGAGTCTCTCCTGCACCACATCGAGATGAAGCAGTCCAAGGAAGCCACAACGGAATCCGAAGCCGAGCGCCGCGGAAGTTTCCGGCTCATACTGGAGAGCCGCATCATTTAACTGCAATTTCTCTAAGGCGTCCCGTAAATCCGGGTACTTCTGGCTGTCTGACGGGTAAATCCCGCAGTACACCATGGAAAGCACCTTTTTATAGCCGGGAAGCGCTTCCTTTGCGGGGTTCTCCACCGTAGTCACCGTATCCCCCACTCGAGCGTCACGGATATTTTTAATGGAGGCGGTAAGATAGCCTACCATACCGGCAGAAAGCTCCTCTCCCGGAATAAACTGCCCGGGAGCGAAGGTTCCCACCTCCGTTACGGTAAATTCCGCGCCTGTCGCCATAAAGCGAATCGGCGTTCCCTTCTTGATTCTTCCCTCTTTAACCCTCATGAAAATGATAACGCCGCGGTAGCTGTCATAGAGTGAATCGAAAACCAGCGCCTGCAGGGGATTATCAGGATTACCTTTAGGCGCGGGAAGACGATGCACCACCGCTTCCAGCACTTCTTCTACATTGAGCCCCGTTTTTGCGGAAATCTGCGGTGCATCCATTGCTTCAATCCCGATCACATCCTCGATCTCATGAGCAACCAATTCCGGGTCTGCAGACGGCAGATCCACCTTATTGATAACGGGAATGATTTCAAGGTCATGGTCCAGTGCGAGATAGGTATTTGCCAGAGTCTGTGCCTGAATCCCCTGTGTCGCATCCACGACAAGAATAGCCCCGTCACAGGCCGCAAGGGCGCGGCTAACCTCATAGTTAAAGTCCACATGGCCCGGCGTATCAATCAGGTTAAAAATATACTCCTCTCCGTCCTCCGCCTTATAGACGATTCGAACGGTCTGGGACTTAATCGTAATTCCCCTTTCCCGCTCGATGTCCATGTTGTCGAGAACCTGAGACTGCATCTCTCTCTCCGTCAGCGTTCCCGTCTTCTCGATGATGCGGTCCGCGAGAGTGGACTTCCCGTGATCAATATGCGCAATAATACAAAAATTACGAATTCTCTCTTGCTTAAATTTTTCCATTGTATCTCCTATAAGGAAAATGATTTGCTCTCTACACAAAATTTATCTACGGAACTATACCATAAGAATGAATATTTTTCCATACAAAGCCCTTTTCCTTGACATAGAAATGGCTTTTCGCTATTATTAATGCGTATGTTTTCAAACTGTCCGTGTCCAGATATTTGAAAGCAAGCTTTTGAAAATGACTAAACGCATATAAATAAGGGTTTCATAAAGTCGGAATTCCGCGGCTGGAAGATTTTATGAGAAGAAAGGTGTAAAAATGGCAAATATCAAATCTGCAAAGAAGAGAATCCAAGTTGCAGCACAGAGAAACGAGAGAAACAAGGCTATCCGTTCCGAGGTTAAGACCTATATGAAGAAGGTTTTCGTAGCTTGTGAAGCAGGAGACAAGGAAACTGCTAACACTATGCTGGTAAAGGCTCAGAAGAAGATTGCTATGGCTCGCAGCAAGGGTGTTTATAAGGCAAACAACGCTTCTCGTAAGACTGCTCAGCTTTACAACGCTGTAAATAAGATGGCGTAAGACTTTTTAAAAAATCAACATGAGTGCTATAGATTATCTATGGCACTCTTTTTTTGCCATAAAATTTTTCTTATGAAATTTATCTGTATCGATTTCAATTCATTTTCACTTGTGCTAAACTTACTTCGTAACGATATGGATGCTATATCAAAAATACTTTGGAGTATCTTCATTTTTACGCCTATGGACATTTTCTATATCTGCTTATCTTATGCACTGTTTGTTTTTGTGATATTCTTTACAATCTTCACAAAGACAAGCTTATCCGCCCCTATGGAGTATGATTTTGTGAAAAAGCACAAGCTCCTTACCATAGGATTAGTCATTTTGGGTCTATTCCTTGTACTTTTCCTGTACGGAATTCTTTCCTACTTTCATATCCTTTACTGTTGTGACTTAGTGTTACCTAATTACGCTTGTTATTTGCATAGGTAAGTATTGACAGAACGTCCTTCTCTCCGGGAACGT
>CAUTEL010000154.1:0-4379 GCA_963537185.1 uncultured Oribacterium sp.
GGACTTTCCAATGGAGATAAGGTTACAGTGAAAATTGGGCCCAAGGAAAATTTGAACAACTTTATTCAAAAGACCGGTAAGGCACCGAAGGAAATGGAAAAAGTCTTTACGGTAGAAGGACTGTCAGCCTATATTGATTCTTCAAGTAAAATTGATGATGCTCTTCTTGGTAGAATGAAGGGAGAAGTGGAAGACCTGATTCAGAGCAACATTGCTAAGGAGGGAGATACTGTTCAGCTTCTTTCATCGGAGTATATCGGCTATTACTTCTTAAATGCGAAGAGCAAAACTGCTTTTGTGAAGAATATCTTCTATCCGGTCTATAAGGTTAGCATTCGTATTACCTTGGCTGATCAAAATTTTGCACAGGACTACAGCTTCTATACTTCCGGTGCTTTCCGGAATATTATGGAAGATGGAAACGGTAAGGCGGATATTGATGTAAGCGAGATGAGAAGCCTTTATAACAGCTTTGTGATTGATACGGGAGTTGGCAACTGGTTTACAACGAAGTACTACATTGACGGCTTTGAAACTTTGGAAAGCTTGAAGAGTGAGTGTATCACGAAGAATCTTTCCGAGTTTAAGGCAGAAGAAAAGATAAGTGAGACCGCTACAGCTCAGCCGGAAACATCGGCAGCAGCTTCTCAGGAAACTGCTGCAGGAGAAAATGCCGAGTCAGAGAGTACAGGCAATTAATCAATCTAAAAACTGCTCAGACCATCCGTCTGAGCAGTTTTTCATTCATAACGAGTATCTCTTCGTAGGGGCTAAGCTATCTTGCTCCTTTCGGAAAAGGTTTCTTAGCTTTTGTTTTACGAGCTGTCCGTTTCCTTCGTGAAAAAGAACTTGAAAATATCATCTGAATAAGGTATATTGGAGAGCGTTGCGGGATGTAGCGCAGGTGGTAGCGCGCTTGACTGGGGGTCAAGAGGCCGCAGGTTCAAGTCCTGTCATTCCGAGAAGAACTCTTCCATAATGGAGGAGTTTTTTTATGCTTTTCCGGAGGTCAAAAATATCCCCGGCGCATTGTACCATTGAAAATGTTTTTCCGCGCAGTAAGCTGAAATTTTTTTAGAGAGTTCTTCGTCTGCCATGTATTCCAGAATATAGACGGAAAGACCGGCAGCCTTCGCTTTTTCCAGATATTCCTGATAAAAGGAACGGACTTCGTTGTCTTGCACTGACGAAGTATCCGTATCGAAGTGATAGGCAGTAAATACATCCTCTTGATTTACAGCCTGAAAGAGGAGAGAAGAGGATGTATCTTCTATTGCACGGCTGACATAGGCATCAGCTCCGTTTAAAATAATCGGCATCTTATACTTTTGGAGAGCGGTTAATACAGCGTGTAAACCTTGATAGATATTTTCTTCGGGATAATGGTAGTAGACATCAAAATTATCGAGGAAGAAGCCGTCAAAGCCCAGTTCTGCAATATCTTTCGCGACATTTTCCGTAAGATAATTTTGCCATTCTTTATCGGAAACATCCATCCAGAACTCATCTTCCCAATTTTCATAAGGGGCGAGGGAATGTTCTTTGAAATGTGAAAATTTCGGATCGTAATTTTCTAAAGCTCCCACATTGATATACGCATAGGCTTTGGTTCCGGCACGATGCAAATAGAGTAAATTTTCTTTTGTGAAGCTTCCCGGAGAAAGTACAACCGTCTTATATTTGGCAAGGAATAAAAGCTGATTGCTTTCCTTATCATCAGAATGTAAACCTTCTTCATTAGAGTCGGGAATCATGGATATTCCGAGAAAGACCCCATAATTTTCTTTTTTTTTCGGATAGGAAAAGAAAAAAAGAAGAAGCAGAAGAAATAGTATGAGCGCTGGTAAAATATGGATTGCTTTCTTAAGAAATCTTGCCATGTATCTTCCTTTCTTGAAACACTGCCTGCATATTATAAATGAATGTTACGGATATTTCCAAGGGGACATAGTTCTTCAATTCAGTTTTTTTTAATCCTTATAAGAATAGTATAATCTTGAAGCAGGATAAAGCTTTTTTGTAAAGAAAAACTCTTTTGTCCTTATTTTAAGGACGAATGGAAAATAGAAAGGAAAATTAAAAAATAAGTTTCTTTTTCCTGAACTTTCTGCGATAATGGGAGGGATTGGTAAGGAGGCATTCCTTTAGCTTGAATTTACCGAAAATACTAAAAGGAGAATAAGGAGAGAAGTATGAAGAGAAAATGCTTAATCGCCATCTTGGCAGGTGCTATGACTTTAGCGATGAGCCTGACCGCTTTTGCCGGATCATGGAAGAAAGATGCAATCGGCTGGTGGTACGACAACGAAAATGGAACTTACCTTCAGAACGGATGGAGCTGGGTAGACGGCAACCGTGACGGTGTTGCTGAGTGCTATTATTTTGAAAATAGCGGCTATATCCTGACCGGCACAACCACACCGGATGGCTATCAGGTAAATGGAGACGGCGCATGGACGGTAAACGGGGCTGTGCAGACCAAGCAGACCGCGGCGGCTGTTAGTGAGTCCGTATTTTCCAAGTCCGGTTCCAAGAAGGGACTGGCTACAAGAGATACCCTTTTTTCTAATACCTCGGTAAGAGATTTGGGTGTAAAGCACATTATTTACAACTTCACAAACTTCGAGCAGAACTTTATGGACAATTTCCGCAACACGAAGGCAAATGGTGTAAGTGTAACGGCTATTATGTTAAATACTCCGAGAAACAATCCGGAGCCACAGTCTCTTCCTGCAGGCATTACCGGTCAGGAAGCACATTACTACGGCTTTAATGTGACAAGTCAGGCAGGGATCGATGCGACAACCCGTCTTGCAAATCGCTTTGCATCTTTATACAAGGACTCCATCGACAACTGGGTAATCGGAAATGAAATCAACTACCCGAACGCATGGAACTATACACCGCACAGCAGTCTGGAGAATTATGCTGACCAGTATGCTCATGCTTTCCGTATCTGGTACACGGCTATTAAGCAGAATAATCCTTCTGCAAATGTGTATATCCCCTTCGACTATGTTTGGACTGAGCACTCTCCGTCCGGCGGATACTATAAGGCAAAAGATCTCCTTCGTCTTTTAAATGACAGACTTCGTGACATTGACTACGGTATCGCATGGCACCCCTATCCACAGGGCTTGGCAGATCCGAACTTTGAGGATGACGCGAAGGCTACCAATAGTGAGAATTCGTTAATCATCAATATGAAGAACATCAATGTCTTGACCGATTACTTGCAGAAGCCTGAGTATTTGTCTCCAAACGGTAAGGTAAGACACCTGATTCTTTCCGAGCAGGGCTTCAATGCAACCAATGAAGATCTGCAGGCAGACCAGATTGCGAAGGCATACAATATTGCAAAGAACAACCCCTATATCGAGGCATTTTTCTTGGCAAGAGAGTATGACCAGCCGGGTGAGATGCACAATGTGGGCGGCGCACTGCAGGAGATGCATTTCGGAATCAGAGAAGCTTACGAGAGAGGCGGAAGACCGAGAAAGGCTTACTCCGTATATAAGAGCTTGCAGTAAAAAGAATTTTCAATAAGAAGAGCTTTTCAATAAGAAGATCTTGCAATAAAAAAATTGCAATAAAAAAGAGCTAGCCGTAAAGAATACTAAGGCTTAATAAGGATTTATAAAATAGTTCGCTGTCCGATGAGGATGGCGGGCTATTTTTATATAGCCGCTGATAGCACAATTGGATTTGCAAATCGTTGAATGCTCAAATATAATTTAAAAATATGGTGTTCAAGAAGAATAAAGGAAATCGGAGGATGATGATGAAGGATATAAAAAAGGATCCGTTCGATGAATATATAAAAAACTTACCGCCTACACGAAAAGAGCTGGGGCAGGCGTGGTCTACCGCGATTGGTTTACAGGATGTTGATGGTTTGAAGCCATCGGAATATCTTTATGAAACTGCAATAAAGAGCATTGATGGTGAAATAACTATTGATGAAGCAGGAGTGCTGATTAATAGTTATTACGAGGATAAAGATGGGCGTTCAGATTCGGAGGAAAGAACGGAAGAAGCAGACAAAGTTTCTGCCAGGATTGCAAAGCTACTTTCTGATAAAGCGTTTATTTTTTCACCTATGCAGTATATCTCGATACATCGTGAATTATTTGCAGGAATTTATTCCCATGCAGGGGAAATTAGAGACTACAATATCACCAAGAAGGAATGGGTATTGGATGGTGATACTGTTTTCTATGGCTCTGCAATAAATCTTCGTGATACATTGGACTATGATTTTTCTCAAGAAAGGAATTTTAAGTATAATGGACTTAGCCTGGATGAGACAATTCATCATTTAGCGATATTTATTTCCAGGTTGTGGCAGATTCATGTTTTTGGTGAAGGCAATACCAGAA
>CAUTEL010000155.1:0-4363 GCA_963537185.1 uncultured Oribacterium sp.
GAAAGATTATCACGGATATCTTTGAGGAGAAGATGAAGAAGCATAAGATTCAATAGTTGAAAATGGGAAAGATATTTCTTTTTTTATAACAAAAAAAGAAGAATCTATATGGATTTGAACTTTTATTTGGTATGATAAGGAACATGGACTTTCTAAAAGAGAAGTAAAAGAGAGGAAACAGCTATTTTTTAAAGGAACTTGATAATTGCCGTAAAAGTTGAAAGCCGAAAGGAGAAAGAGAAATGGACAGTATTGCAGAGAGAATTAGTGAGGTGGGGATTGTTCCGGTAATTAAGTTAAAGAATCCGGAAAGAGATGCCGTGAATTTGGGAAAGAGCCTTTGTAAGGGAGGAATTCCGATTGGAGAGGTTACCTTTCGTGCAGAAGGAGCGGATACCGCACTTCGTCTTATGAGTACGGCCATACCGGAGATGCTGCTTGGAGCCGGTACGGTGACCACCAAGGAGCAGATTGACAGAGCAGTGGACAATGGCGCGAAGTTTATCGTCTGTCCGGGCTTTGATGAGGAGCTGATTCAGTATGCACAGGAGAAAAATGTTCCGATTTATCCCGGAGTAAGCTGTGCAAGTGAATACCATAAGGCCCTAAAGTATGATTTAAAGGTATTGAAATTCTTCCCGGCAGAGCAACTCGGAGGCTTAGCAATGATTAAAGCCCTCGCAGGCCCCTTCCCCATGTTTAAGATTATGCCTACCGGCGGAATCTCCCTTAAAAATCTGGGAGAATATTCCGCGTCTCCCCTCATCTGTGCATGCGGAGGAAGCTATATGGTAAAGGATAAGCTGATTGAAGAGGGAGCTTGGGATGAGATAACAAGACTCTGTGAGGAATCGATTGCCATCATTAAAGAAGCGAGAAATGCGTAGAAGGATGGATATATAGAGAAATGTACGTATAGTTAGCATTGCATAGAAAAACGGATGCCCGCTAAGCAACGTACTTCGAGCGCAATAGCAAGGTTTTAATCAAAAATCAATAGTGAAGACTTGGAGGTGTTCATGGCAAAGGTAGTTTGTTTCGGAGAAGTGATGCTGCGCTTGCAGCCCTATAATTATGAGCGCTTTGTACAGGCGGAAGATGTGCAGTTTACTTTCGGCGGAGCCGAGGCCAATGTGGCCGTTTCCCTTGCCAATTTCGGAGTCGATGTTTCTTATGTAACGAAGCTTCCGGCTCATATGATCGGGCAAGCGGCAATCAATTCTCTTAGAAGATACGGAGTGGATACCGGAAAGATTGTCCGCGGGGGAAACAGAGTCGGCATTTACTTTAATGAAAAGGGTGCCTCTCAGCGCCCCAGTATTTGCACCTACGATAGAGCGCATTCCGCGATTTCCGAAGCAAAGAAAGAGGATTTTGACTGGGAAAATATCTTTAGCGGTGCGGAGTGGTTCCATTTTACCGGCATCACCCCGGCCTTATCCGAAAATGTTCTGGAGATTTGTCGGGAAGCCTGCCAAGTCGCAAAGAAAAAGGGAATTAAGATTTCCTGCGATGTTAACTACCGCAGTAAGCTTTGGACGAAGGAGGCGGCAAGAGAAGCCATGACGGAGCTTAGCGAGTACATTGATATGATTCTTATTAACGAAGAGGATGCAAAGACAGTCTTCGGTATTCAGGCGGATAAGACCGACGTGCATAGCGGAAAGCTCAATAAAGAGGGCTATGAAGAGGTGGCGAAGAAGCTAATGGAACAGTTCAGCTTCTCTGAAGTAGCCATTACGCTAAGAGAAAGTAAGAGCGCTTCGGATAATGACTGGTCGGGCCTCCTCTATGACGGGAAGGAATGTCTTTTCTCGAAGGTCTATCCCGTGCATATTGTGGACCGCATCGGTGGTGGAGACAGCTTTGCGGCAGGTCTCATTTACTCCTTCTTAAAGGGAGATGACAGCCGAAAGGCACTGGAGTTTGCGGTAGCGGCTTCCGCCTTAAAACACAGCATAGAAGGCGACTACAACATGGTTACCGTTCCCGAGGTGGAGAAGCTTGCGGGGGGAGACAGCTCCGGAAGAGTGCAGCGATAAGGCAAAGCGGAATGCAAAAGGGTGCTTACAGAAGATAGCACGGTAAACAAGGCAGGCATTGTAAAGATAGAGGAAAATATGGATAGAGAAAAATTAAAGAGAATTTACCAAAAAATGGAAGAGAGAAATCTTTCCCAAATGATTATTACCGATCCTCCCGCGATTTTCTATTTGACGGGAAAATGGATTCATCCGGGAGAAAGAATGCTTGCCTTGTACATCAGTACAAAGGGAAAGGAAAGATTCTTTGTGAACAGGCTTTTCCCGATGGAAGAGGATTTAGGCGTAGAGATTCAGTATTTTGACGATACGGAAGACTGTGTGGAGCTGCTTTCCAAAGTGGTAGATAAGGAAAGCCCCTTGGGCGTGGATAAGACTTGGCCTGCCCGCTTCCTCCTCCGCCTGCAGGAGCTGAAAGCGGCTTCTTCCTATGTAAACGGTTCCGTTATTGTGGATAAGGTGAGACAGATTAAAGATAAGGACGAGCAGGAGAAGCTGATTCAGTCTTCTTTATTGAACGATGCAGTCATGGCGGAGCTCATTCCCTATGTGGTAAAAGGGCATACGGAGAAGGAACTGAATGCGATTGCGAGGGAGCTTTATAAAAAGCACGGTGCGTCCGATGTTTCCTTTGATCCGATAACTGCTTATGGAAGGGGTGCGGCGGATCCGCATCATGAGACGGATGATACGAAGGGAAAAAGAGGAGACTGCGTCCTTTTGGATATTGGCGGAGTCCTCGATAACTACATTTCCGATATGACGAGAACCGTTTTCCTCGGGGAAGTTAGTGAAAGACATAAAGAGATTTATCAGATTGTTCGGGATGCGAATCTTCGGGGGATTGCCATGGCAAAGCCCGGAAACAGGATGTGTGATGTAGACCTGGCCTGCCGAAATTATATTGAAGAAAAGGGCTTCGGAAAGTATTTCACCCACAGAACCGGACACTCTGCCGGCATTGAGGATCATGAGGTCGGTGATGTTTCTTCCGTTAATGAGGAAATCATTGAGGTAGGACAGTGCTTTTCCGTGGAGCCGGGTATTTATATTCCGGAGGAAAATATCGGCGTGCGAGTGGAAGACCTTGTCCTAATCACGGAAGACGGCTGTATGGTATTAAATCATTATCCGAAAGACCTTTTGATTGTGAAAGAGGACGGAACAACGGAAGTTGCGGAGTAAAAGAACGAGGAAAGATTTCCAAGAGATGGAGACCGCTGTGCACTGCACGGTAAAGAGAAGGGTATAGCGGCACTTTCCATGAACTGCTCGGCAAAGAGAAAGAGGAAATAAGAGAAAGCGTAGGAGAAAAATGGCAAAAATCACGGAAGGGATGATGCCCTATTTGGGGTACGAAACATATTATAGGATTGTAGGGGAGAAAAACCCGAAAAAAGCGCCTCTGCTACTTCTTCACGGCGGTCCGGGGTCTACTCATAATTATTTTGAACTCCTGGACGAAATAGCGGATCGGGATCAGAGACAGATTATCATGTATGATCAGCTTGGTTGCGGACAATCCTTCTTGGAGGGAAGACCCGAACTATGGACGAAGGAGACCTGGGTAGAGGAGCTGATAGAGCTGAGGAAACACCTTAATCTCGAGGAAATCCACCTGCTCGGACAGTCCTGGGGAGGAATGCTCGCCATTATTTACGGCTCGGATTATGCGCCAAAAGGCATTAAATCCATGATCCTTTCCAGTACACTTCCCTACAACTGCATTTGGGAATCAGAGCAAAAACGCCGCATCGCCTATATGGGAAAGGAAGTGCAGGAAGCCTTCCGGAAGGCGGAGGAAACGGGAAATTATGAAGCTCCGGAGTATCTTAGCGCACTCAAACTTTTCATGGAAAGATATTGTGCAGGGCCTTTCCCGGAGGATAGCCCGGAGTGCCTTAAGAGAAAGAAAATAGTCGGAACGGAAGCCTATGTTTCCGCTTGGGGCCCGAATGAATTTACTCCGACGGGGAGCCTTAGAGACTATGACTATATGGAGAAACTTCATCACTTTTCTTATCCGACCATGATTTTTAGCGGTGCGGAGGATCTCTGCTCTCCCTATATTGCTAAGCTGATGTACGATGCCATTCCGAATGCCGAGTGGGAGCTCTTCGCACATTCTAGGCACATGTGCTTTGTTGATGAGCCGGAGAAGTATAAGGCGCTCTTAATCGATTGGCTAAATCGCCATGACTAAGCGGGATTTCAAAAGGGGCTGTAAAAAATTAAAATATTTTTCTAAGCAATATAGGTCTGAACTTTGGGCACGCTCTCGCTAGCTTCGCCTCGTAACGGATACTAAGCGAAAAACTGCG
>CAUTEL010000156.1:0-4318 GCA_963537185.1 uncultured Oribacterium sp.
AAAGGAGATCTTGAAGAGGAATAGAAATTTTGTCCTAATATTTACTTAAAAACTTTATGTTCTATTTTATGATTGATTACTTTACGGGCGTTTAGCCTTGCTTAAATCAAGTATATGCTCGTTTGTCTTTTGCCTAATTAGAGATATCTGCGTTTGGCTTCTACCTGATTAAGAATATCTGCGTTTTAATGATTTAAGGAAAGGGAGAGTCAGGAAAGGAATTGAAATTTATGAAAAGCTATGCAATCGGACTTTATGAAAAAGCAATCCCGAAGTCTATGGACTGGGAGAAAAAGCTTTGTACAGCAAAGGAATGCGGCTATGATTTTTTGGAAATCAGCATTGACGAAACGGAAGAAAAGTTGAGCAGGCTGGAGTGGGCTAAGAGCGCCCGTTTGGAAATGGTATATTTGATGCAGGAGATAGGACTTCCGATTCGGAGCATGTGCTTATCCGGCCACAGAAAGTATCCCTTTGGTGCTTCGAATGAAGCGCTTCGAAATCGCGGTATGGACATTATGGAAAAAGCGATAGAATTTGCCGATGACCTCGGTATCCGAATAATTCAGCTTGCAGGCTATGATGTCTACTATGAAGAGGGAACGGAGGAAAGCAGAAGACTTTTTGAGGAGAACCTCGGAAAGGCAGTAAAAATGGCAGCTGCAAAAGGCATAGTCATGGGCTTTGAAACGATGGAAACGGAGTTTATGAATACCTGCGAAAAAGCGATGCACTATGTGGATTTGATTCAAAGCCCTTACCTTGGTGTCTACCCGGATTCCGGGAATCTGACAAATGCAGCCCTTTCCTATAAAACAAATGTGTTAGAAGATATGGAGAGCGGAAGAGGACATATTGTGGCACTCCATTTAAAGGAGACGGTTCCGGGAGTTTTTCGAGAGGTACCGTTTATGACCGGCCATGTAGATTTTGAGGCAGTCATTCGAAAGGCTTGGGAGCTTGGAGTAAGGCGATATGTTACCGAGATGTGGGACACCGGAAAAGATAGCTGGAAAGAAGAGATTCTTTTTGCCAATAAAACGATGAGTGCTATATTGAATAAGCAGGTGTAAAGTATTTTTTATCTGCAAAAATTATTCGCTTTCGGAGAATGAATCGGCCATAAGAAAGCGGAAATGAAAATAGAAAGAAAGCGAGTGAATAGAGAACTTGGGACTTGTCCCTAGAGAAAGGTTGCATACATGAAGGTGGAAAAAAAGGTCATCGGAACTTTAAATAAATGTTATTCTCTTGCGGAGCTACAATATAAAGGAGAGCATTGCTTCCTGGTTGCAGCCGAGAAACAGGACCCCTGCTTTTTGTTTAATGAAAAAGGGGAACGGATAGATACCGTTTGGGAAGGACCCGGAGGTGTTATGACTATGGCACAGGTGCCCGGCACGGACGGCGTATTTTTAGCAACCAGAAAGTTTTATTCTCCGAATGACTCTTTGGAAGCGGAAATCATTGTGGTAAAGCCGAAGGAAGAAGGTGGCTGGGAAACCTATACTCTTTGTAAGGCACCTTTTGTACATCGCTTTGGCATCTTGGAGAGAGCAGGCTCTTACTATCTTCTGGTTTGCTGCTTGAAGTCCGGGCATGAGTACAAAAATGACTGGAGACAGAAGGGGGCCTGCTATGGTACTCTTCTCCCCAAAGATTTGGAGCAATTTAGAGGCGATAAGAAGCTGGAGCTTCAGCTTATTCAGGATGAAATGCTGAAGAACCACGGATTCAGTAAGATTAAAAAAGGCGGTTATGAAGCAGGGCTTGTAGGGTGCGAAGAGGGAACATTTATTATTGAGCCTCCGGCAGTTTTCGGAACAAATTGGTCTGTTACGAAGCTTCACGACCTTCCGTCCAGTGATTCGGTTTTAATTGACTTTGACGGAGACGGGAAATTGGAGCTTGGCTGTATAGCTCCTTTCCACGGCAATTCCCTTACGATTTATCATTTGGATGAGCATGGAAACTATGTTCCGCAGTGGAAATACGCAGCGAAGGAATCCGATACGGAAATGATCCATGCGACTTGGAGCTGTGAGATTAACGGAAAGCCTTCTTGGATTGTAGGATGGAGAAAGGGAACGAAGGACACGATTCTCATTACCTGGGATCAGGAAGAGGGAAATTATAGGACGGAATTTATTGATCGTAATACCGGCTGTGCAAATGCCCTATATTTTAAAAATAAGGAGGGAGAAGATATTATTATCGGTACGAATAGAGAGATTGATGAAATTGCAATGTATACGATAAAATAAGGACGAAAAGAGAAGAGGTTTCTGCTATATAAGGTTTAGTGACTGTATGGTTGCAGATAGAAGAACCAAAGGAGTCATGTAATTATTTATCTTATGTCGGAATAAAACAATGAAGGGAGATAAGAAATGCTTGAGGAGTTAAAGAAGAAAGTTTGTGATGCCAATATCTTACTGCCTAAGTATGGGCTGGTTACTTTTACATGGGGAAATGTGAGTGCATTTGACAAGGAAAGCGGATATTTCGTCATTAAGCCCAGCGGAGTAGGATATGAAGACATGAAAGCGGAAGATATGGTCGTGATGGATTTGGAGGGAAATAAAATTGAAGGTAGACTAAACCCTTCTTCTGACACAGCTACGCATATTGAAATATATAAGGCTTTTAAGGATGTCGGAGGAATTGTACACACGCATTCCGCCTATGCGACAAGCTGGGCTCAGGCAGGACGCGGTATACCCTGCTACGGAACAACACACGCAGATTATTTTTACGGAGAGATTCCCTGCATAAGATGTCTTACAAAGGAAGAGATAGAGTCGGCATATGAGAAAAATACAGGTCTTGTACTAGTGGCAGAATTTGAAAGGATGAAGAAAGATCCGCTTGCCGTTCCGGCTGCGCTTTGTCAAAATCACGGCGTTTTTGCCTGGGGAAAAGATGCTCACGAAGCGGTACACAATGCCGCTGTGACGGAGGAAGTGGCAAAAATGGCCTTTCGCTCTGAGCTCATCAATCCGGAGATAAAGGCTGCTCCGCAGGTGCTGCAGGATAAACATTATTTCAGAAAGCATGGCGAAAACGCCTATTACGGGCAGAAATAAGATATTGCACGCTACGCGAGCGATACCGCTTATAAATAAGCAACAATCTGTCTCAGGTTTTTCCTGCGTCACTTGTTTTGAATAGAAAGGAGGAGGATAATTCAATTTATCCTTCTCCTAAATTTTTATGAGAAAAACTTTTTCTTCTCTTATAGTTAATATCGCCTAACCGGAATATAATGGCAATAGAGAAATGTCTGTGAAAATTGGAGGAAAAGACAATGTCAAAAAAGGATTCCGATTCTCAAAAAGCCTTTATGTCGTTTATGTATCGCGGAAAAGAAATTTTTAAGCCCTTAAATACAGGCCGAATTGATGAAAGAGTGGCAGCAGTCAGAGAGTGGGTTGCGAATGTGTTCTTTTATACGAAAAATGAAAAAACCATCATGATTGATGCCGGCTATAATTACGAGCGTTTAGAGGAAAAGATGAGCTGGCTAAATATTAGCCCCTCTTCAATTCAGGAGATTCTTCTTACTCACCTTGATACGGACCATGTCGGTGCAGTAGAGAAGGATAGTGAAGGAATTTTTAAAAAGGCTAAGCTTTATCTTGGAAAGACGGAAAACAAATACCTTACGGGAGAGCTCCGAAGAAGAGTGTTATTTAAGCTCTATAAGCTTCCTATGGTGAAGATTGAAAATGAAATAGAACTTCTGGAAGACGGGGAAGTCTTTTATATCGGAGATATCAAGGTGGAGGCAATTTTGGTTCCCGGACATACTCTCGGGCATTTAGTATATTTGATTGACGATGACTATCTTTTTACGGGAGATACGATTTGGTTCGGCTCGGACGGGGGCTACAGCTTTTTAAATTCTCTTGCGGAGGACAACGCCCTTTCTATGCGATCACTTGCAAAACTGGAACAGCTCTTAAAGGAGAGGGGGCTTAGTCCGAAAATCATGAGCGGTCACACCGGCTGGACCGATGACTTGGAATTTGCTTTCCGGCATAAGGATAGAGTCTGTAAGTCGATGAAAAAGCAAAAACCGCATGACCCGACTGCACCCTATGACGGCTATGATGAGCGGGAAGATACGGAAGAGAGAGCAGGAAGCGGAATACTTCCGAGAGCCTGGGACTTTGAAAAAGACCGGCATGCATTTCGCTTATGATAGTCGCAATAAACAAGATGTCGCAAGCTTTCAAGTGATATGAACTAAGAACAAAGAGAACCGTTGCTTTCTTCTTGCTCCATCATATATAATTCAAAGGATAATTCTTAAAAC
>CAUTEL010000157.1:0-4301 GCA_963537185.1 uncultured Oribacterium sp.
AGGAAGTCCCGGTCTCTATGATGATCCGCTTTACTTTGCCTGGTTTTTAAAATGGGCAAAGACGGATTATATTTACATGGAAAAATCTTTCCTGGAGGAGGAGAGGGAAGAGAGAGCGAAGGAAATGCTCATACAAATGGCAAATCTTGGCATCCTGACAGAGCCGGAATTTGCAAATTTAACAAAAAAGCAAGAGAGTCTTCCGGAATACCTTCTTGTGAAAGTGAATCAGCCTCGCTTAGAATATGCATGGAGAGAAGAACCGTATCCTG
Organism: uncultured Oribacterium sp.; assembly: GCA_963537185.1. GTDB lineage: Bacteria > Bacillota > Clostridia > Lachnospirales > Lachnospiraceae > Oribacterium. The sequence goes on from CAUTEL010000157.1 coordinate 273, forward strand.
CACTGTCTTCGAAAGAAAGAAAGGATGCGGATACGGTTTCGGAGTGGATCGAAAGGAGGGCAAAGTAATGCAGGAAAAGGTGGAGGGAAGAAAAAACAAAGGAATACAAATCCTGTATTTTGCCGTTTCCTTTCTTCTGATTATGGGCTTTGCCTTCTATGTCAATCGACATATCCATATCAAGGCACTGTATATGGATGATTTATATTTATTCTCCTTCTTTCGGGAGCAGGATTTCTTCACCTTTAGTTTCCCTATCGGAAATGCCGTGCGTTTTCGTCCGGTGTATTGGGCGCTCAGTTATATTGAGATGGTCTTTGTGGGAAATGATCCCAACCGTTACTGGTACTTTAATGTGGCATTGAATGGCGTTTTAGCCTGTTTTCTTTTCTATTTTTCATGGGTGGTTTCCAAAGGAAAGAAGCTGATTCCGCTCTTTCTCAGTGTTGTTTTTCTCTCTGCGCACTTTGCGTATTATCAGATTGCACAGGCACTCGGAATACTCGAGACCCTGGCACTGGGCTTTTCGCTCCTTACCCTTTATTTCCTGTATCAAGAGTTAAATGAAGAAAAGCATTTTCTACGAAACCTTGTGTTTTCTCATCTCTTTTTCTTTTTATTGATTTTTACGCATGAGCGCTATATTGCGCTCTTACCTTTATTCTATGTGCCGCTGCTTTTTAGAGGAAGAGCAGAGAAAGCGAAGATTTTGACAGGAGGAAAAAATGCGGGACATCAAGGACAGACGGACAGAGATAGAGCAGGACAAGACACTGTCGAAGCGGAGTGGAAAGAAAGGGAACAGAAAGAGGAGAAAAAGAAGATATTTTTCTTTACTTCGCATCTTCCTTATATCCTCCCTCTTGCTCAAGCTTTTCTTTTTTATGCTATCCGTAAGTTTGCGATTGGCTCTTTCGTGCCTAAGGGGACGGGAGGCACGGAAGTTACGGAAAGCTTTAAACTTACCGATGCCCTCCAAAATGCCTTCGCTGAAGTTTACTATATCTTCGGTTTTCAGAAGGGACCGGAGCACCTGAACGGAATCCCTTGGGAGAAGGTCAGTCCGGATATGCGAAAACTGGTCTATGCATCGATTGCCGTACTGGCTTTCACGGTACTGCTCTGCCTGATTTTTGCGCTCGTCCGCATTTTCAAGACGGAGAAGAGCACAGGGAACAGCATAGGAGTAAGCACGGACGGTATTACAGGAACGAACACGGAAAGCAGAACAAAAAGTAGCACGGAGAGTAATGCGGGAAAAGAGCAGAAGCGTCAGAAGCTCGCCCGACTTCGCAGCTTTATCGGAAACAATATTTTATTCTTACTGTTTATCGCGATGTGTATCGGTTCTTCTTCCGTGACGATTCGCGTGGAAATGCGCTGGGTTTATGTGAGTTTTGCGGCTTCTCTCCTCTATTTTTCGTATTTGCTGGGTGTGAGCAGGCTGCCGCTCGGTACGCTTTTCTGCCTGGCGTTTATTTGCCTACGCCTTCCGGTGGAACGTTACTACCGTTCCTATTTTCCGCAGATTTATTTCTGGGAAGACCAGGACCGCATGAATTCTCTTGCCGAGCAAACGATTGAGAAATATGGCAGAGAAGGCGTTCTCGGGAAGCAGGTTTATATTTTGGAAAACAAATACAAGATGAGTAAGTTCTACGGAGATACTTTCTTTCAGGTTTTTGATGAGGATTTCAGCGGTCACGGCACGAAGATTCATTTTATACAGGATCTGACAAGGCTTCCGAAGAGTGCGAACCGGAAGAACAGTCTGGTTCTCGAGGAAGTGCCGAAACAAAGAGCTTACAGGGATATTACGGGGGAGGTTTTTCATGAGTAAAGAAAAGTTTCGTGCTTCGTTCCTTTTCTTTGTTTCGATTCTTTGCACGGTATTTCTCGGCTTTTATATCCTGTCCGCCAGCGCGGATATTGTCTATTCCGACTATATCCGCCTGACGAATTCGTATTTGGGCGAGCCTTTCTCTTTCAACGACTTACTGACGAAGGACATCTTGACAAGAATACCCGTGAGCTTCCTTTTTCGGGAAATCAATATTGCTTTTTTCCATTATTCGATTACGTTTGACCGCTTCCTTGGGCTTTTCGGTCTGTTTCTTACGAGCATTCCGCTCCTTCTCTTCATGGCAAAGCGGAGGATAGGTATTTTTTTCAGCGTTGCGATTTTACTCATTTTCTACAGCTTAAATAAGTGGGAAATGCTCTTGAACGGCTCGGGATATGCGCATTTTCTTTCTTTTGCGCTCTTTTATCTCTTTTTCTATCTCCTTTCTGAAAGAGTCGGGAAAGGAAGTTCTCTTTTATCGCTCTCCGTTTTTCCCTTTCTCTTCCTTCTTACGGGAGGACCTTATGCTATCGCGGTTTACGGTGCGGCCATTCTCTCTCTTTTCTTTTTGTTCTTAGCCGGTAAAATCCGGGACAAAAGAGGGAGCCTCGTTCTGCTTCTTTCGAGCTTTGTTTCGACCTTCCTCTATTTTCTCAGTAATCATTATGCGGTCTATGAATATGCCGGGGCGAAAAGCATTTCTCTGAAGGAAGTCTTGCTCACGAAAATGACCTTTGTGCTGAAGTTTTTCGGCTTCGGCTTTTCTTCCTTGCTTTTCTCCGGAGAAAACTTGGAGGAGTGGCTATCGAGCGGGGCAGTACAGGGAAAGCAACTCTTTCTCTTGGGGAGCTTGATTCTTCTCTTTTTCCTCCTTATGGCGCTTTTCTTCTTGAAGGATTTGTTTTTTGGAGAAAAGGATTCGAACGACGACTGTATTCCAGGAAAAGAGAAGGACAAGAGTCTGACAGGGCTTTTTCCGGCGCTCCTTCTTCTCCATGGTCTCCTTAGCTTTGCTCTGGTTTTCCTGTCCAGATACATTTTTCTCCGTCCGGAATATGCCGTGCAGAGCCGTTATGCTTTGCAGTATCAAAGCGCCTTACTCGGGGCTTTACTTCTTTTGTATTTGAAAACAGTGAGAGGACAGGGAACGAGAGTGGAAAGTAGTGCGGAGAGCGGGAAGATGGAAGGAGATAAGGATAAGAAAGCTGAACCGCGGAGGGCATTGCCTCAAATCATTTCCATAGGAATCACCCTTCTCTTTTTAGGCGGGACTCTCTATACGGCTAAGACGGAACTACTGAAGGCGCCTTATCGCAGGCTTCATTATGAAACGATGCTTCACTCTGTGAATCGAATCGAAGATATGGACGAAGAAGAGCTGGAAAGACTCTATGAATATCGTCACGGGAAAGAGAGAATCCTAAAGGCTTTTTCTATTCTTAAAGAGCGGAAACTGAACTGTTTTTACGGGAAATAGGAGTAGAGTCGCCTCCTTTTCAGGAGGAACTTTTTCTTCATGACTCGCGAAGCGTGCGGTATCTCGTTTTGGAATTGACAGATTCTCATCCTATGCTAGAATGAAAGAGAAATCGCGTTCTCATAGTTAAATGGATATAACAAGCGCCTCCTAAGCACTAGTTGTGGGTTCGATTCCCGCTGAGAACATTTTTAGGCAGTAATGATGGAAACGTCATTACTGTTTTTTTATTCTGAATAAGTGGTGTAGACAAGCATAAGATATTTTGTTTTTAACGAATATCACTCGCAAAGCGCCTGGTATCTTGTTTAAAAAGTAATCCGAAGAACGTGAGTGGATTATAGAATGCACAGTGCAAGGGAAGTGGTTGAACAAAAGCTTGCGCTTGCTGTTTGTTTATGTATACTAATATTAATAAAACATGATATATTGTTTATAATAGAAAACATTAATAAGTGGTGAATAGTATGAAGAAAGCGGCATATAACATACTTCCGGGAACGGAAGAAATACTAAAAAATATGGGTGAGCAGATTAAACTTGCCAGACTCAGACGAAGCCTATCTTCGGAACTGACCGCAGAACGTGCAGGAATCAGCCGAGCATCTTTGTGGAAGGTTGAAAAAGGCGACCCATCCGTAGCAATGGGAATCTACGCAGCAGTTTTGCACGCTCTAAACAATCTTGACAAAGATCTTCTACTGCTTGC
>CAUTEL010000158.1:0-4270 GCA_963537185.1 uncultured Oribacterium sp.
TCAGACCTATATTGCTGAAAATTTATTTATCATTTTGATTTTTTACAGCCCCTTTTTCTTTTGGGGCGTTTTTTACAGCCCCTTTTTTGCTCTGAAGAACTGCCGAAAGCGAAGCCGAAGAAATCTTGTTTTTAACGAGTGTCGTGTGTAGAGTGTGAGCTATATTATTTAGCCTGTAGCTGTATTGCCTTGGACAAAGTTCAGCACGGATTGGTAAAAAACAAAGAATATTCATGGTGAGTAAAAAAATTTCCAGAAAATAATTCGTAAAAAAACTTATCATACTTGCAAAAATGCCGAAATTCTTAAGGAAAATTTGTTGAAAATGGATATAGATGATTTTTTAAGAAGGAGGCATCATGAAGAAGACTTGGTTAAGAAAGGGAGTTATTCCTTTGAGCATTGCAGCGTTAACGGCATTTTCCCCGCTTGCTGTAAGAGCGGAAGATATAGGAAAGTGGGTAAAGACCGGGGAGACATGGATTTTCCTAAATGAAAAGGGAGAAAAGAAGACCGGTTGGATAGAGGATAAGGGGCAGAGGTATTATATTGATCCGGTAAAAGGGACCCTTGCTACCGGTTGGGTACAGATGGAGGGTAAGTGGTATTTTCTGGATACTAAGGAGGCTTCTCTCGGAAAATTGGCACAGGGCTGGCAGTGGATAGATGGCTATTGCTATTATTTCGCTAAATATACAGGAAAGATGGCGGAAAATGAAAAGACACCGGATGGCTATTTTGTATCTGTCGGAGGAAAGTGGGCGAACGAAAAGGGTGAATCCGTTTATAAGCCGGAGCTGGGAGTAAAGAGCACGGCAGAAAAGGAAAAAGAAGCGGAGAAGGAGAGAAAAGATTCGGCAAAAAGCAGTGGGCAGGCAGGGCAGAGCACAGTGGCATTTAAGGCTGCCGGCGGTTCAGGAGCTTCCGGCGGAGGCGGCGGAAGATCCGGTGGTTCCGGCGGAGGCGGTGGAAGAAGCTTCGGCAGTTCAGGCGGATCCTCTTTTGCAGGGGGAACAGTTTTTAAGGGAAGTACCGATAAAGGCTGGCAGAACAGCTACAATCCTTCCACGGAAAATCCCTTTACTACGGCAGAAGAGCTTCATGCCTTCCATGAGAAGAACGAGCTTGAGCGAAAAGAAGATATAGAGCTAAGAGCCGCTGAAAAGAAGAGACAGGAAGAAGCGGAAGCGGCAAGAATTAAAGAAGAAAATAAGGAAAAGGAACGCATTAAGAAAGAAAAAGAAAAAGCGGAACAGGAGGCTTGGGAAAGAAAGAGAGCCGAAGAAGCAAGACAATCTTATTTTATAGATGCTGTGAGATTAAGCGCGGGAGATTTTTCCGTAAAAAAAGTCCATGTGGAGAAGCAGACCTACAGTTACGGATATAAGTCTTATTTTGAAGGTAGCGGTATCATTGATAGAGAAAACATTCCCGAGCGAGTAGAAAGTGCAGACGGGGAGAAAGGCTTCTATACATCCCTTTCCTATTATGCAGTAGAGCGAGATCTTTTGGATTATTATCTAAAAAGAGATACATCCTTGGGAATCAGCCCTGCAGATGAGGAAGCCGGCCTTAAGATTTTTGGACGCTTACACAAGCTGAAGAATTTGCTTGAAGAAAAGGACAAGGAAGTAGAATCCGCATACAGCCTCTATCAAAAAGCTGGGAAGGATAAGAGAGTGGCAAGCTCATCCAATATGCCTTCCGAAGGGAAGCAAACGGAAGGTGCAGAAAGCTCCGCACAAACTACCGTGGCTAGTCCCTCTGAGCTTGGAAAGCACGGAAATGTAGCAAGTGCTTCAATACTTCCTATAGAAGAGAAGAGAGAATCTTCTAAGATAGAGCATGAAAAGGACGAGAAGAGTCTTCCAACGAATTATCATAGTGAAGAGCTTTTGGAGGATGAAGGCATTGGAACATTGCAGTCCTTCTCTATAGCGGCAAAGAATAAGATTGATGCCAATCAGCCGTTTATCTTGGAACACAGTGGCTTCTACGGTGGAAGAAATACAGTGGCCTTGGTTCTCGGAGGAGAATGGACAAAGAAAGGAAAGCTCAATGCGCTTTACCTCACCGAACCGAACGATCACCTAAGAGCGGTAAAGCGCTATGAGGTATTAGAGAAAAATGGAAAGCCGATTCTTGTTCCGGGAAATCACAGCTCCGTTTATTCAACAGTGAAGAAAATATATAGCTTAAAGCTCTATTCAGAAGATATCTCGGATTATCTTATTCACTAAAGAAAGATAAGACAAAGTAAAGAATAGCCCTAAAAATAAAAAAGCGAGAACGCAGATTGATTTCTGCATCCTCGCTTTTTGAATTCCTAACGAATATAAGCTCAAAAGTGTGTGACATCTCGTTCTTGGCGAGTATCTCTCAAAAGTGTGTGACATCTCGTTCCCGGCGAGTATCTCTCAAAAGCATGCGATATCTCGCGTATAATATTTTTCCGTTAAAAGCCTTTATTCGGCCTCGGTACAGTACATAAAATAGCTGTGTCCGCTGGAAAGATGCTGCATTCCTTGGATACTTGGGCGAATCAGGTAGTTTTCCTTGGAAAAGACCATAGGCACCATGGGAAGGTCCTCCAGAAGCATCTGCTCTGCCTTATGCAGTGCTTTGGAACGCTTCTTTCCGTCGGTCTCTTTCATTGCCGTAAGCATCAGCTTATCATACTTTTTATTACTGTAATGTGCATAGTTGTTGGAGTCTTGCGAACGGAAAAGATTCAGAAGCTGGAGGGGCTCATCATAGTCATAAACCCATGCAAAGCGAGTCAGCTGAAAATCTCCGGTATGCTGTGTTGCGGAAACAACCTTCCATTCCTGCGTGTCTATCTCCATTTCTACACCAAGCTCCTTAAAAGCACTTTGTAAATATTCCGCAATCGTATTGTTTGCACCGCCCGCATTGTTTAAATACTTTACTTTCGGGAAACCCTCTCCATTTGGGAAGCCCGCATCCTTCATCAGCTTTTTGGCTTCTTCCAGATCCTTTTCATATTCCTCTGTATGGAAGGGGGTACCATAATCCTTCAAAGTCCTTTCCACAAAGGAGCTTCCGTCTTCGGGATCACTTACGCCCTCGCAAACAAAGGTGGAAGCAGGAGTACGATAGCCCTCAAAAATATTTTCCGCAATATACTTTTTGTCAATGGCAAGGGCAAATGCCTTTCTTACCTTAACATCATCAAAGGGGGGCTTCTCCATATTGAAAATCATGCCGGCAGTACCAAGAAGCGGGTAACTCTTAAAATCTTCGCTTTCACGAAGAGAAGCCATCTCTTCAGAAGGAATACGGCCGCTGATATCCAAGCTTCCCTCCATGTAAGCAGAATATGCGGAATTGTCGTCTTCTACCAAGTGAAAGACCAACTCTTTGACCGTTACCTTGTCCGCGTCGTAGTAATAGGGATTTTTCTTTAAGGAAATGTAGTCGCCGTCCACATATTCACTCATCTGGTATGCTCCATTGGAAATATAAGTGGATGGCTCAAGACTCCAAGCTTCTCCGCTTGCGTCCAGTATATCCTTTCGAAGAGGAACCAGAGAAGAGAAGGCAACGACCTTATCAAAATAGCTGAGCGGTGTGGAAAGGTGAACCACAAAGGTTCTTTCATCCGGTGCTTCTACCTTTAAGGAATCCGGGCTTCCTTGAGCGGCTTCCTGATATCCTTCTACCATGCTTAACATATCGTAACCGTAGGGGGCAGCTGTTTCCGGATCGGATAGACGCTTAAAAGAATATACAAAATCTTCACTGCTTAAATCCATTCCATCGGACCATTTGAGATTTTCACGGAGATGAAAGGTCCAAGTGAGTCCGTCTTTGGAACTTTCCCAGCTTTCGGCCATGGCTGGAAGGACTTGTCCGTTTTCACCGTATTTTACCAGTCCTTCAAAGCAGTGCATAATCATAGTTCCCCCGTCCAGGGTGGAGTTTAGCTGTGGATCCATGGTTTCCGGAGAGGGACCGATGCAGACATCCAGCTTCTCAATGGGATTTCCTTTTTCGCCTTCCGTCACCTCTTTGTTTTGCTCCTCGTCACTTATGGCAGAAACTTTGTTGTTTTTTCCACCGCAGGATGCGAGGGAAAAACTAAAAAGAGTACAGAAGAGGACAGTTGCCAGTATTTTTTTCATAGATACCTCCTTGTATAGCTGTATTATCTAATAGTACCATTTTCGACAGAAAATCTCAAAAATATTTGCTCAATCCTTTATATAAGTCCATTATTTTTGCCTATTTTTTTATCCTTCTTTTGGAG
>CAUTEL010000159.1:0-4268 GCA_963537185.1 uncultured Oribacterium sp.
GCCTATCACGATACATTCCGGATTTAGAATATCAATAAGCAAAGCAAGGCCTCTTCCCAGATAATAGGCGGAACGCTCAAATACCGATCCGGCAAAGGGAGAACCGCCTTTAACTAAAGAAGACAGATTTTTTACGGTAAAGTCTGTGATACCTTTGTCCTGTTCTTCCAAACTGCCCTCTTCTTCTCTTTCTTTATACATCCTCCTTGCCATCTCTTTAATGCCATTTCCGGAGCAAAATCCTTCAAAAGAGCCTTCTTTCCCGTAACCGAAGGAACCACCCTTGGAAAGACGGATATGCCCTACTTCTCCTGCCATTCCGGAACTTCCCCGATATAAACTTCCATTCAAAATCAGTCCGGCTCCCATCCCTGTTCCAAAGGTCAAAAAAATCATATTTTTTGTCCCCTGTCCTGCTCCAAATCTCCACTCACAAAGGGCGCAGGCATTGGCATCATTTTCCAAAAAAGAAGGAACTTGAAATCTATCCTCTAAAATACGCTTTATAGGAATCTCATCATAGCCGGGAAGGTTTGGCGGCGATAGAATCAGTCCTTTCTCTTCATCCAATGGCCCACCGCAACTGACTCCGGTGGATTGCAGCCTAATATTTTTTTCTAAAAGAAAGGCTTCCCCTATTTTGCAAAGGCAGTCTATCGTTTCCAAAGGACTTCTGTTTCCCTGAAAAGTAGGGATTGCCTCTCTTTTCAAAATATCGATGGAATCTCCCGTATCTCTTCCCAAAATGACAGCAGATTTTGTTCCTCCTAAATCAAATCCTAAATAATATCTCTCCATGCATCCCTCTTTTTTCTTCAATTCATGCAAGAAAAGCGGCTTCAGATTATTCTAAAAGCCGCCTTCCTGTTTCTTTTGTTAAAGCTTACTTAAGCTTATCCTTATTTAAAACAGATACTCCGGTATCTACGGTCTCACCCTTTAAATCTTTTCCATTCAGAGATTCTACTAATGCATCCACACCCATCTTACCCATGACATCCGGGTTCTGTGCCATGGTGCAAAGAAGATATCCATCCTGAATTAAGCTCTTAATATTATCGGACTTATCAAAACCTACACCAACAATCTTATTGTCGCCGGAAGCCTTAATAGCATTTCCGATTCCTACAGTTGAACCTTCATTTCCTCCAAAAATCCCCACAACTCCTTTGGTAATATAGTTTTCCGCAATAGTCTGTGCCTTCGCAGCATCTCCGTCACAATACTGCGTTTCTTCAATGGTAAAATCCGATCCTTCAAATGCCTCACGGAATCCGTTATCACGGTCTACTGTAGACTGAGTAGAAGCATTGGTACTGATTACACCGATATTTCCCTTGGTAATCCCTTGTGCTTCCAAAGCTTTTTTCATCTCTTCTCCGGCAGTCTTTCCACCCTGTTTGTTGTTGGTTGCAAAACTTGCTTCGGCATCTACATTGGCAGGAGAATCCACATAAACAATTTTGATTCCCTGTGCTTGTGCTTCCTTTAAAGAAGCAGAAATCGCATCCGGTCCGTTTGCTGCAATCATAATTCCGTCTACGCCGCCTGCAACGGCATTGTTTACACACTCAATCTGCTTGGAGTCATCCTTGGTATCAGGAGACATAAACTTTACTTCCACGCCAACGAGCTTTGCTTCCGCCTGAGCGCCTTCATTTAAGGTAACCCAGTGCTGGTCAAGAGAATCCATAGTAATAAGAGCCAGTTTATAAGGCTTATCAGCCTTTACTGTTGTCTCTCCACTGTTCTCCGCCTTTTCCTCCGTAGCCTTTTCCTCTCCTGCCGCTGTAGTTCCTTCCGTCACTGCCGCAGTAGTGTCTTTAGCATCCTGCTTATCCGAAGTACAGCCAAAGAGCATTGCAGCGGATAAAAGAGTTGCAAGCAAGATAAGTTTCTTTTTCATAATGTTTTCCTCTCTTTCTATAATTGAGCAATCCTCATTTACTTCTTGTTCTTCTTGGAAAATAAATTTCCGCTTCGAACCAAGACATCCATGAGTACTGCCAGAACCACGATAACACCAATGACAATTCGCTGAATACCAACCTGCGCTCCAACCATGTTCAAACCATTTTCCAAGGTCTGCCAAAGCAGTGCACCCTGGAAGGTCCCCAGTAAGAGACCGGAGCCTCCTAAGGGAGATACTCCTCCTATTACTCCTGCAGCAACACCGTACATTTCGTACATATTTCCTGCTTCCATATTTCCCATTCCGGCCTGTGCGCAGAGGATAAATCCTACAATCACAGAGCAAAACGCGGAAATCAGGTAAGTTTTCTTGATTACGGAAACAATATCCACACCAGATAATCTGGAAGCTTCTTTATTGGAGCCAACAGCATAGATATGCCTTCCCAGTTTGGTTTTCCCTAAGATAAAACTGAAAATCAGGAAAATCAAAAAGGCAATCCAGAAGGTCGTGTAGATGCCCAGAATCTTTCCGTAGTAAAAGGCATCCTGAAAAAATTTACCTTGATCCTTTCCTAAAATGCTGGCAATGTTATCCGTATTTCGGTTTCCGTTGACCAGATAAGCAATGCCTCTTGCCACAAACATGGTTCCCAGGGTGGCAATAAAAGGAGGCATCTGGAACTTTCCTACCAATTCTCCGTTCACATATCCGATAATAAGACCAATCAGAAGGCTGACCAACAGGGCTACCACAATAGGCACTCCTCTTGTCATCAGGCTTGCGGTAACCATGGCACTCATGCCCACCACGGAACCGATGGATAAGTCAATGTTCCCTGTAATCATGACAAAGCTTTGTCCGATTCCGATGAGTAAATACTTTGCCATGGAACGAAGAAGATTTAAGTTGTTTTGTAAAGAAAAGACCTTGTCATTGATACATCCGAAAACAACGTAAATGATTACTAGCCCGACAAAGGCAGTAATTGCTCCTCTCATTCCTCTGATTCTCAGTATTTCTTTTACTTTGTTTTTCATTTTCACTCCCCGCAAAACAGATATTTTTCAAGCCTGATACTCCCGCTTTTCTTAGCTAAGCCCTTTTCTCCGTAACTGATTACCTCGCTTATACCTTTTCTTCATACCTTGTTGCCAACTTCAAAATATTTTCCTGATTTGCCTCTTCCCGACTTAATTCCCCTGTGATTCTCCCATCACAGAATATCAAGATTCGATCGGACATTCCCAGCACTTCTTCCATTTCCGAAGAAATAAAGAGAACTCCTACCCCTTTCTTCTTTAAGTCATTCATAATTTGATAGATTTCCACCTTAGCTCCGATATCGATTCCTCTGGTCGGTTCATCGAAGAGAATCACTTTCGGATTTCGAACAAGCCATTTTCCGAGAACCACTTTCTGCTGATTCCCTCCTGAAAAATTTTTGGAAATCATTTCCCGGTCCTTAGCTTTAACATTCAAGCTTTTTATGGTATCCTCACTGATTTTTAATTCTAAAACTTTAGAAAGAATACCCAGCGAATTTTTCATGCTATCCAAGTTAGGGAGAGAAATATTCTCTCTTATGCTTAAATCCGTACAAAGTCCGTCTTTTCTTCTGTCCTCCGGAATTAAAGCCATTCCCAGCTCTATACTTTCCTTCGGCGAATTCGCCTTGACCTCCTCCCCAAAGAGATAGATTTTTCCGGAAGTCTTTTCATCTACCCCGAAAAGCGCTCTGGTCATCTCCGTTCTTCCCGCCCCCATCAGCCCCGCAATTCCAAGGATTTCTCCTTCATAAAGGCTAAAAGAAATATCTCTTACCTTAGGGCCCGCATTTAAACGCTCTACCCTAAGGATTTCTTTTCCCTTTTCAGAGTGAATTCGGGGAAATTTGTCCTGGATTTCTCTTCCCACCATGTGCCGGATAATATCATCTATGGAAAAATCTTTTAAGCCGCCAGAAATGACATTTTCCCCGTCTCGTAAAATGCTAACCTTATCCACTATTGCTCGAAGTTCATCCAGTCTATGGGAAATGTAGATAATTCCCCTTCCCTCATCCCTTAGCTTTCGAATTACCCGGAAGAGATCCTCAATTTCCTTTCTGCTTAAGGCGGATGTGGGCTCATCCATGATGAGAACCTTGGCATCTTGAGAAAGCGCTTTGGCTATCTCCACCATCTGTTGTTCCGATACTTTTAAGTCCCCTGCCAGCTCTGTAGACTTCATGCTGATGCCCAAATCATCCAATATCTTCTGGGCTTCCTCATCCATCTTTTTATGATTCAGACTTAACCCTTCCATCACTTCTCTACCTAAGAAGATATTTTCACTCACGCTTAAATCATTACAC
>CAUTEL010000160.1:0-4236 GCA_963537185.1 uncultured Oribacterium sp.
TCTATCAACTATAGCGCAACTTAGCTTTCTGCAGGAAACTATTTACTTAAATCTTATTTAAGATAAAACTCCATGCTTTATAAATTTATTCTTCATCTTCTTTCACTAATGTTTTGCTCATCTTGGTACGAATGTCATAGACCAGCATAAAGGCAACCAGTGCAAAACCTAAGTATCCGTTAAGGCCATATAGAACATTTACCAAGGCCTTATACGGTAAAAAGCAAGCGATTACGCAACCGACAATTCCCAAAACCACAGTGTAAATCTTGTACTTCTTGGTTCCCTCTTTTTCAATTCTTCCGATACTGGTCCAAAGAAGCGGTACAGAGGTAGTATAAATTCCGCAGAAAATAATTACGGCAAAAACGCTTGCTAAAAGCGGAGAGATATTATTTGCTAAAATCAATGCAGGAATATCCGCCTGAGCAGTAATATGAATGTGAGAAAGGAGGGCGATACTGGCAATAACCATGGTTCCCATGATAAAGATTGCGGAGAAAAGCATGCCGATATTTACTTCCTTTACTCGGTTTTTTGATCCGATTTCCGCAAGAAAACTCGCAAACCAGAGAAGCATAAAGCCGGCATAAGAAGCACCGGAGAGAAAAGGATTTCCGTTTCCTACCTGCGTAATTTCATGTAAATTTTCATCTACCGCTTTGATATGATCCGCAAGATTCCCCGCTCCATTAAAGATACTGATTACAGATACAATTAAGATAAATAAAATAATTACGGGGCCAACCTTTCCAAGAGTATTAATCACGCCATCCAGGCCAAAAATCACCGTTGCAATAACAAATACTGTAAGAATAACAGCTCCAACACCATTGGGAAGTCCCCACTGCTGTTGTGCCGTGGCATTGGCTCCACCACACATTACGATAAAGCAGGCATAGCAAAAGAGTGCCGAGAAATAGTCAAAGAAGTTTCCGATATACTTTCCGCAGTAGTGCTTATAAATATCTCCTCCTCTTTCCAGTTTTAATCTGCTTCCGTTTGTTGCAAAAGAGAGATCTGTGTAAATGTAAATAGCCGCATTCACTGCAATAACAATCCATAGCTGTGATCCATAAGATGCCACATACTGAATAATTTCTTGCATAGTCGCAAAACCGGCACCGATATAAAATGCGATACAGGCTCCGCAAAAGCTCAGCACTTTGCCAAGCCGCAAACCTTTTTTTTCCATTTTCTACTCCTTACATACTTTTTTCAATAGCTTCTGTGCGGTGCAAAGACCGCTACAATACCCTTATCTTCTCCTGTATTTTGGGTACAAAAATAAGTGTGCTGCAAGAATGCTCTGCAAACCTGCAGCTGCACTTATTTTATTCGTAGTGTGTATCACTTATAAAGCGTACAATGCTTCATCTCTATTAAGAGATATATCCCTTAGCCCTTAACTCTGCCTCGGACTTCTCCAAGTTCGCCTCGGATACACGGACAATCGGTCCGGTACATCCCATTCCGGATTCTGCGTAGATTCCGAGCTTCCAAAGGCAACGAACTGCATCATCAAGGTCGGTAACCTCGATTCCATAAACTGCAGCGGTAACGATTTCCTTTGGCGGCTCCTTTACATCCTCACTGCTATCTTTTGGCTTATTGGCCTCCCGAATCTCGGCAAGAATATCGTCCAATCCGGCTTTCTTAGCCTTCTTAAACTCCTCCTTCGCCACTTCAAAAACCTTACCTTTAACAAGCTCTCCGGCAAAACGAAGTGCATTTGCCACTACCGGAGCACCGGAGGCACGAGAAATAATCATAACAAGCTTCTCATAGTTCTCTCCGATACCGGGTCCGTAGCCGAAGCCTTGTGCCTCAAATGATCCGCCTGTTGTAAAGGAGGAAAGCATCTTGGAAAGCACATTTCCGGTCAGGGAATCGGTAACCAGGACATCCGCTGTAGCACGAAGGACATCGTTTCCTCTCATTACACAGCCTCCGTCGGAACGGGAAGACTCTGCAAAATGGATCGGATAACCGTTCGCCTGAAGCTTCTTCAAAGCCTTCTCCGTCTGTCTTGCGCCGTCTACATTTAAGATACCGATGGTCGGCTCTTGATAACCGCAAGCCTTTGCAGTGATGATGCCGTAAATGGCATTCTTCACCATACCTTCGATACGATCCGTACTGGATGTACCGGTAGTATTCGCAATAAACATCTCCTTACCGATACCCGGTGTTACGGCGCGCCCCACAGTGGAAACGCCTATTGGGAACGGGTAGTGCATGGTCACGGCACCGTCGATTTTCTTCTCACTGAGAAGTTCATCCATCTTGTCGTGTCCTGCTTCATCATCAGGAACTTCAATTGTTTCTACTAATTCATTCTTTAAGGAACCGATGTAAACTACATCAACTCCGTCTTTTGCCGCAGCTACTGCAGCCTGCATGGAGTTTTCCTCTCCATGCTCGGAACCCATACCTGTTAAAGCAATACGAGGCTTCTTCCCGAAGGAACCGGTCTCTAAGCCCTCTGCCATGGCTAAAAAGGTATCGGCAATCAGCTCTTTAATTTCCTTAGCCATTCTACCCTTCCTTTCTTATTCCTGATTTCCCAAAATGGAAGCTGCAAAATCCTTCATGGACTTTGCAATCATAGAACGAACTTCTTCCTCTGAAACCGCTCCTGTACCCTTTCCGGTATTCTTCTGGATGATGAAGGAAACACCGTCAAAGAGGTTGGTCATTCTTCCCAGGAAAAGAGATCCCTTACCAATAATCATAGCCCTGTTCATCTTTCCTGCTTCAATATCTTCCTTGGCAAATCCTACGAAAGGTACACCGGAAGGAATATGTCCCTGTGTCGGAGCAAAACCGACGAGTCCCTTCTCTTCAGTGAAATTAGCAAGGTCAGCTTTCTCAAGCCATCCCTTCTTTACTGCAAGAGCGGCAATCATCTTATAGTTAGCCATGGGAACATCTCCTGCTCCGGCAGGCTTGGTAATATCCGGGTTCTGCATCTCCGGAGAGAACTTATCAATATCATTAACGGTAAGACCTGCGCGCTCAAGCGGATCAGCTACTAAAGAGCCGATAACGTTCTGCGGAGCAGCACCGGTTCCTACGGTATGACGACCGATGATGTCAAGGTTAATCTCAGCGGACTTTCCGTCGTTTTCAGAAACAATGATACAGAAGGAAGCAAGGCAATCCTCAAGCATCGGGAGTTCCTTCTTTACATGATCCTTACCGTTCATGGCAAGCTTCGGTACACAACCTCCACCGATAACGGCAACGGTATGGAAGGCACCTGCCTTAACCAAAGCGGCAGCTTCAATCATGGCATGAGACGGACCTGCACAGAAGCCTCTCGCATCGGAGCCGGTTGCATTCATAAGTCCCGCAATTTCAGCAGCAGCCTTTGCGAAGTTTCCGCCACCACGCTGATTTACATCACCGCAGGCTTCCTCGGAACAGTCGATTACATACTCAATTTCATTTGCATTTACGCCTGAGTGCTTTAAGGAATGTAAGATAGCAAGAACGGAGCTTGCCTTATTCATAATATTCTCAAGCATAACCTCGGCGGATAAGTTTACATCAATATCATGTGCTCTCTTTACACAGCCGACAAGTGCGCCTTCATAGAACAATGGCTCCGCCTCGTGTCTGTCAACAAATCCCTGAATCTCGGAAATCTCTGCACCCTCGGTGACACGATTTAAGATTTCCTCGGTAATAACGGGATCTTTTGCAAGCTCCGGCTTATGCTGAGCCACAAAGCCCTTTTCCATATATACAACTTCGAAGCAGTCACAAGCCTGTGCGAGAAGCAGGAACTCCGCCTCCGGCATAATCTCACCGAATCTTCCGTAACGGCTTGCACCTTCTACCTTTTTATCATAATAAGGGAACTCAACTCCTTTTAACTCTTCCGGAGTCTTATTTCCGATATAAACCTGATTTGGCCAATATGCCACGCAATCCTCAAAGGAACGAACATGCTTTCCCATCTCCTTTAAGAAATCTCCGTCCGGATTTACTACTCTTTCCGTAGCAATGGTAGAACCATGCTGTAACATCAGTCCCGGAGTATAATTCAAACAATATCCAACACCTTTAATAATACTATTCATATTGATTCCCTCTTTAAAAGAATATAAACATACGATTTCGCAACTAAGGTAAAAGAATTTTTGTACTCTTACCTTAAAACGAGCTTCTACCGCAGTCCTCGCAAAAGCAATATAAGAAATTCACTTTTCTATCCGCGGCACACTCATT
>CAUTEL010000161.1:0-4123 GCA_963537185.1 uncultured Oribacterium sp.
ATATTAGATACTGTGCTATTAGAGAAAGAATCTGAAGAATTAAGAGTATATCTAAAGACCGGAATGGATTTTTGGAAAAGTATTTTCATAATCGAGAACTAAAGGGGAATGATATGGGATTTACGGAGGAGCAAAAAAGAGCAATAGAGTCCAAAGCGAGGGCTGTTCTTGTTGTGGCGGGACCGGGCTCCGGGAAAACCACCGTACTTACGGAGCGTCTGGTATATCTCTTAAAAAACGGAGCAGAAGCGAAGTCCTGCCTTCTTCTTTCCTTTACAAGAGCATCCAGTAAGGAAATGGCAGTCCGCTTTACAAAACGGGGGCTTTCGGGAAGCAGCCCCTATTTTTCCACAATTCATGCCCTCTGCCTCTCTCTTCTTCGTGAAGGGAAGGGGATGCAGAAGGAAGGGCTCGTCAATCTTTATGAGAAAATGGACTGGCTCTCCGCTTATTTTCTGGAAAAGGGGATTGCAAGGGAGGAAGTGGAGGAACTACTTCTAAACTACTGCAACCAGATTTCTTATTTTAAATCTATAACGGAAGAGGAAAGGCTACGCTTTCTGCATGAGGAGAAGAATGAAGATTTTCTTCCCTTATTTCAATACTATGAGAAGATGAGAAAATCGAGGGGAAAGCTTGACTTTGAGGATCTGTTGATAGAGGTTCTTTTGGAATTACAGAAAAATACAGCACTTGCAGATAAGTGGAAGAGTCGTTTTAGATATATTCTGGTAGATGAGTTTCAGGACTTGTCCCTCATTCAATATGCTATTTTAAAGTCTCTTTCAGAAAAGGGAGCCTCTCTTTTTGTAGTGGGAGATGAGGACCAGAGTATTTATGGCTTTCGAGGAGCAAGCCCCGATATACTCTTTCGTTTTGCAAGAGACTTTTCCGGCTGCGAGAGGATTTTCCTAACAGATAACTTCCGCTCAAAGGAAGAAATTGTGGAGCTTTCGAAGCGCCTTATCGGAAAGAACAAGGAGCGTTTTCAGAAGCCTTTAGCCGGAAGACGGGGAAGGGGAGGAAAAGCAAAGTATTTCGTTGTGGAAACGGGTGTGGAAGAAGCCATGCTCCTTGCAGAGCATGTGGGAACGCTTTTACGGGAAGGTTGCCCTGCAGAGGAAATTGCGGTGCTTTGCCGGAGCAAGATGCAGATTACCCCTCTTCTTCCGGAGTTTATGGAGAGAGGAATCCCCATTGTTGTCATGGAAGAGCTTAGCAATGTTTTTCAGCATTTTATCGGAAAGGATATCTTAGCTTACCTTAGACTGGCTAAAAACAAGGAGAGCAGAGCGGAGCTTGTACAGATTCTTTCCAAACCTTATCGCGGACTTCGAAGGGAGAAGATATTACATGAAGATGCGGGACTTAGCGATTTAAAGAAAGCGGCAAAATCTCTTCGGGAGCGCATGGAAACAGAGAGACTGGAAAAGCATTTGGAGACACTTTCCAAGCTCTCTCCGAAAGAGGCCATTCTTTTTATCCGAAAGGAAATCGGCTACGAGAAGTATTTGGAGGAGTTTGCGAAAAAGAAAAACAGGGACTTTACGGAATGGTGGGAGAGCTTAGAGGAAATCACGGCAATGAGCGAGAGCTATACGAACCTCGATGCCTTTTTTCGCTTTATTACGGAGTTTAACAGAAGAGCACTGGAAAGACGGAAACCGGAGGAAGAAAAGGGACTTCGCTTTATGACCTATCACAGTGCAAAAGGTTTGGAGTTTGACGAAGTATTCCTTCCGGATTGCATAGAGGGAATTATACCGGACGGAAGAGCAAAGAAGGCGGCAGAACTTGAAGAGGAGAGGAGAAGCTTCTATGTTGCACTTACTCGGGCAAGAAAAGGAATTCACATCTATGTCACAAAGACGAGGTACAGTAAAAAAACATTGCCGTCCAGATTCATTCCTGAGTTATTGGAAGGCAGTTAAAGAAGATAGAAAAGGGAATGGATAAAAGAGAATAATAAAAGAGAATAAAAGCCGGATTGTTATGCCGGAACAGGATAATCTTAAAAGGGGAGAAAAATGGAAAAACTGAAGATTTTAGTAGTGGATGATGAAGAGCGTATGCGGAAACTTTTGCAGGATTTTTTGAAAATGAAGGACTATGAGGTTCTTCTTGCAGGAGACGGAGAAGAGGCAATTGATGTGTTTTTTCAAAAAAAAGAGATCGCACTTGTTATTTTGGATGTCATGATGCCAAAAATGGATGGTTGGGAAGTCTTAAAAACGATTCGGGAGCATTCCAAGGTGCCTGTGATTATGCTCACGGCACGCTCAGAGGAAAGTGATGAGCTAAAAGGCTTTGATTATGGGGCTGATGAGTATATCTCTAAACCATTTTCTCCAAAAATTCTTGTCGCAAGGGTGGAGGCTTTACTTCGTCGCACCGGCGTACAGAAGGAGGAGGTTCTCGAGGTGGGCGGAATCCGTATGGACGAATCCGCACACAGCGTGAGTGTGGACGGAAAGGAAATTGAACTTAGCTTCAAAGAATACGAGCTTTTGCAGTACTTTATTGAAAATAGAGGCATAGCGCTTTCCAGAGAGAAAATCCTTAACAATGTCTGGAATTATGATTACTTCGGTGATGCGAGAACCATTGATACCCATGTAAAAAAGCTGAGAGCAAAACTCGAAAGTAAGGGAGATTATATAAAAACCGTATGGGGTATGGGCTATAAGTTTGAGGTAGAGTAAAGATGAAAAAGCACTATTTGAGGAAGAAGTTCTCCATGATTTTCGCAGGAGTCTTTTTTGCTTTAATCGTGATTATGCTTATAGGAGATAATTTCTTCCTGGAGCGATTCTATGAGTATAGGAAAGAACATGTTTTAAAGAATGCTTACCTTGAGATTGACCGCTATTTACAGGAAGGGGGATCTTTCTCCTCTGTTTTTCCGGAAGAGGGAGTAGAGAGCGGGACAGGAAGCGCTGTTACGCGCTATATCTCGAATCTTACGGAAAAAGAGAATATTTCCGTGATTATCATGGATAATACCAGCTCTCGTTCTTATACCTCTTCGGCAAATCCGAATGCCCTTTTACGGCGTCTTTCCTCTTATATTCTGGGAAAAAGCGGAGACAAGAGAGAATCTCTTTTCCGAGGAGAGAATTATACAATAGTGAAGACGGAAGGAAGAGGCGATGAGGGCGGATACATGGAGTCCTGGGGATATTTTTCGGATAACAGTACCTCCTTCATTATGTCCATGCCGCTTTCCAGCTTAAGTGAGGCGGTTTCCGTGTTTAACAGCTTTCTCCTGTTCCTTGGACTAATCACGATGGGGCTTGGAGTGATTATCGTCTACATTGCAAGCTATGAAGTGACAAAACCGATACAGGAGCTTGCACAGCTTTCTCTTAAGATGAGTAAGCTCGACTTTTCCGCTCGTTTTGAAGGAGATTCCTCGGATGAAATTGCAACACTCGGAAATTCCATGAATATCCTTTCGGAAAGGCTGGAGGAGACCATTTGCGATTTAAAAAAAGCAAACAACGAGCTCCTAAGCGATATTGAAAATAAAACACTGATTGATAAAAGAAGGCAGGAGTTTGTTGCGAATGTGTCCCATGAACTAAAAACGCCGATTGCCCTCATTATGGGCTATGCAGAGGGACTTTCAGAGGGACTTTGTGAGGACAGCGAAAGCCGGACTTATTACAGTAATGTCATTCTGGACGAGGCCAAGAGAATGAATCATATGGTAAAGGATTTGATGAATCTATCGGCTATTGAGCAGGGAAAGGACCTTCCGGATTTTTCTCTTTTGGATTTCTCAAAGCTTTTACAAGGGGTAATCTCCAATATGGATATCCTATTGAAGCAAGAAGAAATACAGCTGGAGGTGGACATTCCGAAGGAGCTTTACCTTTACGGTGACGAGTTTAAGATTGAAGAGGTCCTGATGAATTACCTGCAAAATGCGATTCATCATGTGAAAGAACCTAAGCAAATCAGCATTTACACCGAGAATCGCGGAAAAAATCTGGTAGAGGTACATGTCAGAAATACGGGAAATCCTATTCCGAAAGAAGATATTGACCATATTTTTGAAAAGTTTTACAAGGTAGATAAGGCGCATACCAGAGCTTATGGAGGATCCGGTCTCGGACTAAGC
>CAUTEL010000162.1:0-4105 GCA_963537185.1 uncultured Oribacterium sp.
CTATATTGTGTTGGTGCCAATTAACGGACACAAGATTTTGTATTTTAGGGGGATTACTTCCGTATTAAAAAAACACCCTTTTACAGCCCTGTTTATTGCTTAAAGCTGTATTTTTTTTGCCATTCTACCCGATTTTAGAAGATATTTTTTCAAAAAAAACTGCTCGGTCTGTTGAAGCAGAATAAGTATTTTTAAAGTAATTGGGAGAGGGCGAAAAAATAATGCAAGGAATACTGCACAAAGGCTCATCACTGGAAAATCGTAGGTTAGCTTGCGGAATGTCTTACAAAATCAAGTGCGCATCAAATAAAGAAAGCGGTCAGTATGAAAACAATCATTAAGAGGGGACTCGGAGAAGAGGACTACAGAGGAGAGAAGATTGAAAAAGCCATGGAAAAGGCCTTTCTCTCGGAGGGAATTGCAGTAGAGGAGGAGAAACTCCATTTTCTTTTGGGAAAGGTGGAGGAGGCTCTGGAGGATAAGTTCCGTGTTTCCGTGGAAGAAATTCAGAATGCGGTAGAGGAATCCCTCATGCAAAACGGAGACTACCGGGTAGCTAGAGCGTATATTCTCTATAGAGAAAAGCGGACTCTCCTTCGCCATTTAAGGCAGAGGATCAAGGAAGAAATCGGGGAAGAAGGTATAGAGGAAGTCTTGAAGAAGATCCAGAAGGATTTTCCGGATTATGACCTCTCCCGTCTTTCCGCAAAGTATCTTTCCTTAAGTAAGGGAGAACAGGAAATTCCGAAGCGCCTCGCCCTTCTGACAAGAGCGGCGGCAGAGCTTACCACACAGGAAGAGCCGAACTGGGAGAAGATTGCGGGAAGACTGCTTTCTTACCATTTCCATAAGGAATTAAAGAGGACGGAAGAGAGTCGCGCGCTTCACAGCTTCTATGAGAAGCTTTGCTATTTGACCGAGCAGGGACTTTACGGAAGCTATATTTTGGAGGCTTATACGAAGGAAGAAGTAGAAGAGCTTGCGAAGGTGATTGACGAGGGAAGAAATGACCTCTTCACCTACTCCGGACTGGACTTACTTCTTTCCCGTTATGTCATTCGAGACAGACAGCATATCGCGCTCGAGTCTCCGCAGGAGATGTACCTCGGTATTGCGATGCACCTTGCGATGAAGGAGGAAAAGAACCGTGCCTTCTATGTAAAAGAATTTTACGACATCATGAGCCTGCATCAGGTAACCATGGCGACCCCGACCCAGTCCAATGCCAGAAAGCCTTACCATCAGCTTAGCTCCTGCTTTATTGATACGGTTGCGGACTCTTTGGACGGCATTTACCAGAGCATTTCCCGCTTTGCCGATGTATCGAAGTATGGTGGCGGTATGGGAATGTATTTCGGAAAGGTGCGCTCCCGCGGCGGAAAGATTCGCGGTTTTGAGGGGGCAAGCGGCGGTGTGATTCGTTGGATTCGTGTGGTAAATGACACTGCGGTTGCGGTGGACCAGCTTGGTATGAGACAGGGCGCCGTGGCAGTGTACTTGGACGCATGGCATAAGGATTTACCGGAATTTTTACAGCTTCGTACCAATAACGGCGATGACCGTATGAAAGCACATGATGTTTTCCCGGCGGTTTGCTACCCGGACCTTTTCTGGAAGAAGGTAAAGGAAGACTTAAATCAGGAATGGTATCTCATGGATCCGCACGACATTTTCCTGATTAAGGGATACTGCTTAGAGGACTTCTACGGGGAAGAATGGGAGAGTCGCTACGAAGACTGTGTGCGCGATAACCGAATCAGTAAGAGAGTCTATGTCTTAAAGGATATCGTGCGCCTGATTTTAAAGTCCGCAGTGGAGACCGGTACACCGTTTGCCTTTTATAGAGACACGGTAAACCGCATGAATCCGAATAAGCATAAGGGCATCATTTATTGCTCCAACCTCTGTACGGAAATTGCGCAGAATATGAAAGAAGCGGAAATTTTGGAGCGAAAGGTCATTACGGAAGAAGGCGATGAAGTCATTGTCAGCACCGTAAAGCCCGGCGATTTTGTAGTTTGTAATTTGGCATCTCTTTGCCTTGGAAATATTGATGTGGAAAATAAGGAAGAGCTGCAGAAAATCACGAAGACCGTGGTTCGTGCCCTCGACAATGTCATTGACCTAAACTTCTATCCGGTTAAGGAAGCGGAGCTGACCAATAAGAAGTATCGCGCCATCGGGCTCGGTGTTTCCGGCTATCACCATATGCTTGCGAAGCACCATATTGCGTGGGAGTCCGAGGAACATTTGCGCTTTGTGGATACCGTTTTTGAAAATATTAATTTTGCGGCGATAAAGGCGAGTGCAGAGCTTGCCAAGGAGCGCGGAAGCTATAGAGAATTTGCCGGTTCCGAGTGGGAAACGGGAGAGTATTTTCGTAGAAGAGACTATAGCTCTTCCGAATGGAAAGAGCTGGAAAAGGAAGTGCATGAAGGAATCCGAAATGCTTGGATTTTGGCAACGGCACCGACCAGTTCCACCTCTATTCTAATCGGAACAACAGCGGGACTGGATCCGATTATGAACCGTTTCTTCTTAGAGGAGAAGAAGGGAGCGATCTTACCGAGAGTTGCTCCGGAGCTTTCCATGGAGAGCTACTGGTACTATAAGTCGGCGCACCAGATCGACCAGACCTGGTCGGTACGGGCTGCGGGACTTCGCCAGAGACATATTGATCAGGCGCAGAGCGTGAACCTTTGGATTACCAACGATTACAAGATGAGTGAGCTTTTGAACCTCTATACTTTGGCTTGGGAGTCCGGTGTGAAGACGATTTACTATGTGCGCTCGAAAGCATTGGATCCGGATGAATGTGAATCTTGCTCTGCATAATGTGCGTTCGTGCGGTGGGAAAGGAAATGTAGAATGGAAGAGATTAAGCGTAAGCCTTTATTTAACCCGGAAGGGGATATTGATGTTCGGAATCGTAGGATGATCAATTTTAACACGACAAACATCAATGATTTTAACAATATGAAGTACGAGTGGGTTTCAGACTGGTATCGTCAGGCAATGAACAATTTCTGGGTGCCGGAGGAAATTAACTTAAATCAGGATAAGAGTGATTATCCGAATCTTACGGTTCCGGAGCGGACGGCTTATGATAAGATTTTAAGCTTCCTCGTATATCTGGATTCCCTGCAGTCTGCGAATCTGCCGAATATTTCGCAGTATGTTACGGCAAATGAGGTCAACCTCTGCCTCTCTATCCAGACCTTTCAGGAGTGCATCCACAGCCAGAGCTACAGTTATATGCTGGATACCATTTGCAATCCGACAGAGAGAAATGACATTCTTTACCAGTGGAAGACGGATGAGCACTTACTTCGCAGAAATGAATTTATCGGAAACCTCTACAATGAGTTTGTAGAGACGCAAACGAAGGAGAGCTTCCTCCGTGTCTGCATTGCAAACTTCATCTTAGAGGGAATCTATTTCTACTCCGGGTTTATGTTCTTCTATAACCTCGGAAGAAACGGAAAGATGCCGGGCTCCGTGCAGGAAATCCGTTATATTAACCGTGATGAAAATACGCACCTTTGGCTATTCCGAAACATTTTGCTGGAGCTGAAAAAGGAAGAGCCGGAGCTCTTTGATGAAAAGCATATTGAAGAAATCACCGCCATGGTAAAAGAGGGTGTAGAGCAGGAAATTGCCTGGGGACAGTATGTTATCGGAGAAGCCATTCCGGGCTTAAACGGAAAAATGGTGGAGGATTATATCAAGTATCTGGGAAATTTACGCTATAGCTCCTTAGGCTTCGGAACCCTTTATCCGGGCTATGAGAAAGAGCCTGAATCCATGAAGTGGGTCTCTCAGTACGCCGATGCCAATATGGTAAAAACGGACTTCTTCGAAGCACGCTCCACTGCTTACGCAAAGAGCACCGCAATAGAGGACGACCTATAAAATGAGATATCGCATGCTTTTCGCATGATACTCATTAAGAATAAGGATAAAGACAAAAAATCCGCTGCAAGCTTGCTTGTAAGCGGATTTTTATTCTTAACAAGTGGCACAGGCAAAGCCTAAGATATCTAGTTCTTAATAAGTATTGTTCGCGTAGCGTGCGGTATCTCATTTATGATGAGTGCTATTATAC
>CAUTEL010000163.1:0-4052 GCA_963537185.1 uncultured Oribacterium sp.
CCCGGTCCCGAAGGACAGAGGAATTCTCTTTGGAAAGCCAAGTTTCCGCGGCTTGGCGGACGGTATTTAACTCCATCAGAAAGTCTTGATTCTCCTTAAACGCTTGTTTATCTGTAGCCTCCTGCTCATCCGCTGTGTTTCCCGTCTCCTTCTGCGCCTTTTCCAGACTCTTCTCCGCCTTTTCCTTTAAGCTGTCCAGAAAGGCGATGACTTCTCCGGCATTCGTTGCATTTAAACTGAAATTCTCACCCTTTATGCAGTCCAGATTTTTTGAAAACTCTTCTTCGCTCGTTAGCTTGTGAGACAGGCTGTATTCTTTTAAAAAAGCATAACTTCCCTCAGGATCTTGCATATCAAAGCCGTAGAAACGGACCTTCTTCTCTTCCGGAGCACTTTCATTCCACTCCCGCATCCAGGAAATGAGCTCTGCCATTTCTTTGGTATGGTAAATGGGAAAGGCAAACTTCTGTACCATTTCCTCCGCGCTTCCTTCTCCTCCTTGAATATAGCGGTTTATTTCCGCACACTCCCCATAGTCCGCTTCCAGAGCAAATGCCGTAAAGCCCCGTTTCTCCACCATTTCCTTGAAAACAGACAGCTTCAGCTCCTGCATTTCTTTACAGCCATGGGCAGCCTCTCCGATAGAAAGAATAGAAATATTCTCCGGTATATACTCTGCGGAGAGGGGCTTCATTTCCGCCTGAACCTCCTTGATTTCACGGTGAGCCTGCAATTCCTCGAACTTTAATTTCCCAAAATAAAACAAAACACAGACAATAAGAAAAGCTGTCAACGTAAGCACAATTTTTCCCAGAATTTTCAAAAGTTTCCCTATTACTTTCATCTCTTTCTTCCTCACATTCCCTGTTCCAAAACCAAACGCACTCTATAAAGAGGATTTTCTCATTTCACAATCCGAACTTTCTCTCCATAAAGAGTATGTTTTTTCCACAATTCACTCTATCCGTAAAGAATATTTCTTATTCCACAATCCGCGTGTAGGCTTTCTTGGTCAGCCGAAAGATTACAAGATAAACCAGCGCGAAGACAAGAAGTACCGCGGACAAACAGCCGGCATAAAGGGTCAGGCTTCCCACGCCGAAAAGTCCCAGCAGTCTGAAAACAATCTTGGACGCTACGAGGCAGTGCAGGGTTGCCACCGCTAAGGGACCGAAGAACAACCATAGAATCTGAGAGGACCCGGTCTTCTGAATCAAACGGTCGGAAAGCCCCAGCTTCTTCATGATTTGCATTTTTTCTCTGTCTTCATAGCCTTCACTGATTTGCTTGTAGTAGCTGATTAATACCGTGCCTGTCAGGAAAATGATGCCGATCAGCACCCCTAAGAATAAAAATCCGCCGTTTACTTCATATTGCGATTGCAGGTATTCGCCCTTATTTTCTACAGAATATCTGGCGTTTCCCTTGAAATTTTTTTCTGTAAACGCCTTCAGCTGTTTCTTTAAAGCATTGTAGTTTGGCTGATATGCCTCCCCGGAAATCCCTTTCAGATTCCAATGGGTGCTAAATTCGATGGCAGTGGATTCACTGTGATGCTCCTCCGGCTGTAAATATTTTTCTATATACTCCATAGTGGAAAGATCCCGCACCACAATGCCGTAGCTTCCTAAAGCCACCATGTCCACCGGCAAAATATTCTCAATGGTGCTCACCTGAAACACCCGATCTCCGATTTTCAAACTGCCCGGCCCCTTCGGCGTATTTCTATTGTTGCAAAGCAGGATTTCATTTTCTCCTAAAGAAAAATGCTTCTGAAAACGGGCATTGTAGCCGGCTAAATCATAAAGGATAATCAAATTGGGATCTTTGGCATTCACCATGTTCTCTTGCCCTTGCACAGGGAGGATTTGACCTTCCTCTACATAGCCCGCGGTAGCAAGCGTTGCCATGGTATATAAACCCTCTACCTCGGAAGGCTCGTTCACGCTTTCCAGCACCATTTGATTTAAAGACCGCTTCAAGTCTTCCCCTTCCTTTTTCGGATAGGAAAATGGGGAAAGTTCCATACTGTACTCTCTGGAAAATAAGCTGTTTCCCTTATTCTGAATATTTGCATACATACAAATGGTGGTGGCAAGACTCAAGATCACCCCTGTACTCAAGATGGAAATACTCGCAAGAGACACCGCATTTCCCTTGATACGATAGAGAAGGCCGCTGATGCTTAAGAACTTCTCCGGCTTGTAGTAAGAAGGGCGCCTTTTCTCCATTTTCAAAAGCAGTACGGAAAAGGAGCTATACAAAAGATAAGTCGCAAGAATCACCGCCAGTACTGCAAGGAAAAAGTAAGTAAAGGAAGACAGTAAGCCTTGGATCAAAAGCGCGATACCGTAGCCGATGCCGAGGAACAGGAAGCCTATAAAAGACAGAAGCACTCTGGACTTCGGTTCACCCTCTCCCTCATGTCCTTTTTGTAAAAGCGCCATCGGTGTGGAAAAGGAAATCCGAAAACTGCTGCGAAGCAAGGTGAAAAGATAGAGGACAAAGAGCAAAACCATAGTATAGAACAGGGCAGTAAAGCTGAAGGGAAAGTCCATCAGCCTCCCCGACACGTCTTTCATGATGAAGTTCAGCATGAGCAAGACCATTTGTCCAAAGAGATATCCCCCCACAATGCTCAGTACGAAGATAAAGGCAAAGAGGAAGAAAAATTCAATGGCAATAATCTTTCGGATATGCTTCTTCTCCAAGCCCAAAATGCCATAAAGGGCAAACTCCTTATTTCGTTTCTTCAGCATGAAGTTGACTGCATACTGGATAAAAACAAAAGTGAAAATGCAAAGAAGAATCGTACCAACTTGAATAAAAAGGGGCAAGTCCCTATGACGGGTTTCAACATAATGATTGCCCAGTAAGGAAGCCATGATAAAGAAAAGCATTCCCATAATCCCGGAAGAGAGTACAAAGGGTATTTCTAAAAGCCGATTCGCCCGGAGATTTTTCAGAGCGAAGCGTCTTGCCATAAAAAAGCGCATGCCTAAACCTCCTTCCGTCTTCCCAGTACAAGCTGTGCCTCGGAGATACGCTCCATAAAATCACGCTGTCCTTCCTCATTTCCCCGATAAATCTCATGAAAAACCATGCCGTCTTTGATAAATAAAACTCTATCGGCGTAAGAGGCAGCTCTAAGGGAATGGGTTACCATCAAAATAGTCTGTCCCTCTGCATGAATCTTATGGAAGAGCTGTAAAATCATCTCTGAAGAGGCGGAATCCAACGCGCCTGTAGGCTCATCCGCAAGCAGGAGAGAGGGGTTTGTAATCATGGCTCTGGCAATGGCGATACGCTGTTTTTGTCCGCCGGACACCTCATAGGGATACTTCTCTAGGAGCTCTTCTATTCCCAGAATCCCCTGCATTTTTGCTAGACGCTCCTGCATCAGGCTTTCTTTCTCTTCCGATAAAACAAGGGGAAGGAAGATATTGTCCCGGTTATTAAACTGATCCAAAAGATTAAAGTCCTGAAAGACAAATCCGAGCTCCTTTCTTCGAAAGGCGGAAACTTCTTCTTTCTTGAGACTCCCCATGTCCCTTCCGTTTAATAAAAGAACACCGGAGCTGGGACTGTCCAAGGTGGCAAGGATATTTAAGAGGGTGGTCTTTCCTGCGCCGGACTCCCCCATAATCGAGATAAATTCCCCCTTTTCCACGGAGAAATTCACATCCCGGAGGGCTTCCGTTGTCAGATTCTTGGTCTGATAGACTTTCTTGATATTTTTACATTCTAAAATGGACATTCGTTTTAAACTCCCTTCTACTGCCTTACTTCCTTTTCTTTTCAGGAAGGCTTGGAACAAGAAGAAGTATAAAACGAATAGCCGATTTTTGCCTTTATTTAAGATGACAAAATAAGGGATAAAGCTTACAGAATTGTAAGGTTGGAGGAGTTTGGAATCGGTTTTTAAATGGCAAAGAATACTGTGTTCAAGGCTCCGCTTTAAAAATAGAAAAAGCACAATCCCATCATCAGCTCGGAAAACGCAAAGTAAAGCAGCTTCCTACCGCCACGGTAGGTTCTACCGATACGGAAAT
>CAUTEL010000164.1:0-4039 GCA_963537185.1 uncultured Oribacterium sp.
ACATAAACTTATTTAAAGGAGGTACAAAAAGTGAAACTGGAATTAGGTAAGATTTTCATCAAGGACATCCAGTTCGCAGACACAACCGAGATTAAGGATCATGTTCTCTATGTGTCGAAGAAGGAACTTACGGAGGTCTTCCTTACTGAAGAAAAGATTAAGGAAGTAGAATTCGACATCGCTAAACCCGGCGAGTCAGTTCGTATCACTCCGGTTAAGGATGTAATTGAGCCAAGAGTAAAGGTAGAAGGAAAGGGCGGTGTTTTCCCGGGAGTGATTTCTTCCGTTGAGACAGTCGGATCCGGTAAGACCTACTGCTTAAAGGGTATGGCTGTAGTTACTGCAGGACCTATCGTTGGTTTCCAGGAAGGAATCATCGACATGACAGGTCTTGGTGCAGAGTACACCCCGTTCTCGAAGACTCTCAACTTAACTTGTGTATGTAAGCCGGTTGAGGGAACAGAAGCTCACGCTTACGAGCAGGCTGTTCGTATGGCAGGACTCAAGGCCGCTACCTTTATTGCTGAGAAGGCAAAGGAATTGACACCGGATGAGACAAAGGTATATGAGACTTTAGACCTTATTGAGGGGGCAAATGCATATCCGAATCTTCCGAGAGTTGGTTATGTACAGATGTTACAGTCTCAGGGACTTCTTCATGACACCTATGTATACGGCGTAGATGCGAAGAAGATTCTTCCGACAATTCTTTATCCGACAGAGGATATGGATGGCGCTATCATTTCCGGAAACTGCGTGTCCGCTTGTGATAAGAACCCGACCTATGTTCATGAGAACAACCCGGTTATTGAGGACCTGTTTGAAGAGCACGGTAAGACCATCAACTTCGTGGCACATATCATTACCAACGAGAACGTTTATCTCGCTGATAAGGAGCGTTCCTCCAACCAGACAGCAAAGCTTTGTAAGATGCTTCACTTAGATGCAGTAATCATCACTGAGGAAGGATTCGGAAACCCGGATACAGACCTTATCATGAACTGCAAGAAGATCGAGGCAGAGGGTATCAAGACTGTTATCGTAACCGACGAGTATGCAGGAAGAGATGGAAAGTCTCAGTCCCTTGCGGATGCGGATGTGGCTGCAAATGCGCTGGTAACTGCAGGAAATGCTAACCAGTTAATTACTCTTCCGAAGCTCGATAAGCTGATTGGTACACTGGACTATGTAACCAAGATTGCAGGTGCAAGTGATACAACACTTAAGCCGGACGGATCTTTGGAAGTAGAGTTACAGGTTATTACCGGTGCAACTTCCGAGGTAGGATTCAATAAGCTTAGTGCAAGATAAGGAGAAAGAAATGGGAAAATTAAGAGTTGTACAATATATTAACCAGTTCTTCGCTCAGGTAGGTGGAGAGGATAAGGCTGATTATCCAATGGAGTACCATGAGGGACCAATGGGACCGGGACTTGCATTTCAGCAGGCTTTCGGCGATGAGGCTGAAATTATCGGAACCATCGTTTGCGGAGACAGCTTTTTTGGTGAGAATACAGACAAGGTAAAGCCGGAAATCTTAAAGAAGGTTGCTGAGCTTAAGCCGGACTTATTCATCGCAGGACCTGCATTTAATGCCGGCCGTTACGGATTTGCCTGTGCAACCATTGCTATGGCTGTTCAGGATGAATTACACATCCCTGTAGTAACCGGTATGTATGTAGAGAACCCGGGTGCTGATGAGGCAAAGAGCAAGATTTACATTGTTTCCACAAAGAACAGTGCAGCCGGAATGAGAGATGCCGTTAAGAAGATGGCCCCCTTAGGCTTAAAGATTGCTCGCGGAGAGAAAATCGGTTCTTCCAAGGAAGAGGGATACATCCCACAGGGAATCCGTGTAAACTTCTTCGAAGAGGAGAGAGGATCCAAGCGTGCGGTTAAGATGCTTCTTGCTAAGATCGCAGGCAAGGAATTTACCACAGAGTATCCGATGCCTTCCTTCGACCGTGTAGATCCGATGCCCGCTGTAAAGGATCTTTCCAAGGCTACTATCGCTTTAGTTACCTCCGGCGGTATCGTTCCGAAGGGAAATCCGGACCACATCGAGTCTTCCAATGCTACTCGTTACGGCGAGTACAATATTGCAGGGGTAAATGATCTTACTGCAGAGACTTATGAGACCGCTCACGGCGGATACGACCCCAGCTATGCAAACGAAGATGCAGACCGCGTTCTTCCTGTAGATGTATTGAGAGATATGGAAAAGGAAGGAAAGATCGGAAAGCTTCATGACTTCTTCTATACCACTGTCGGAAACGGAACAGCTGTTGCTTCGGCAAAGAAGTTCTCTGAGGAAATCGGAGCAAAACTGAAGGCTGCGCATGTAGATGCTGTCGTTCTGACCAGTACGTGAGGAACCTGTACACGTTGCGGTGCAACGATGGTTAAGGGTATCGAAGCTACAGGAATTCCTGTTGTGCATGTATGTACAGTTACACCTATCTCTATGACAGTAGGTGCTAACCGTATCGTTCCGGCGATTGCTATTCCGCACCCGCTGGGCAATCCTTCTTTAAAGCCTGAAGAAGAGAAGGCATTGAGAAGAAAGATCGTAGAGAAGGCATTAAATGCACTTACTATTGATGTAGACAAGCAGACTATCTTCAAGTAAGAACAGCTTTGCTTACTAAAAGCTGCAGTAATGTAGCGTAAGAACGAAAATACAGCTGGCTGTATTTCATTTTTAGAAGATTTATAGGGGGGACAGGAGCCCCTGCTCCCCCCTTTTATCTTAAAAGGCTAATATAGGGTTTATTTTTTCATCAGTAGACTTGAAGAAGACTTCAAGAGTTCGGATACGGCTAAATATGGACATTCGTCTAAATAGACGAAAGAGCATTCTGTTATTCAGAGATAAAGCAAGGCGATAAAGGGATATCTCTTTTCAAGCTTAGGGCTTAGTGTATAATAGATATGCATTTTTAAATTCGGGTTTCAACTGCTTCGCAGTAAATATAAATTTTAAGGTGTAAGGAAGGAGATTCAGAAGACTATGTCAAAGCTTTATGATGTTTTGATCTTAGGAGCCGGTCCCGGCGGACTTGCGGCAGGCCTTTATGCCGGTAGAGCAAGACTTTCCACATGTATCATTGAAAAGGGACAGGACGGTGGACAGATTGCTATCACAGACTCTATTGAAAACTATCCCGGACAGATTGTTGAGGGAGAGTCCGGACCTTCTCTGATTAAGAGAATGACCGAGCAGGCTGAGCACTTTGGTTGTGATCGTGTACATGATACGATTAAGTCCGTTGAATTAGAGGGCGATGTAAAGAAGGTAATCGGTGTAAACGATACCTATGAGGGTAAAACTTTAATCATTGCAACCGGTGCAAATCCCCGTCCTATCGGATGTAAGGGAGAGCAGGAATTCCTTGGAAAGGGTGTTTCTTACTGCGCGACCTGTGATGCGAATTTCTTCGAAGACCTTCCTGTATTCGTAGTAGGTGGAGGAGACTCCGCTGTAGAAGAGGCTATGTACTTGACCAAGTTTGCAAGCTCTGTAACACTCATTCACAGAAGACATGAGTTAAGAGCCGCAAAGTCTATCCAGGAGAAGGCTTTCAAGAATGAGAAGCTTCATATTATGTGGGATACCGTGGTTGAGGAGCTTTCCGGAGATGATATCTTACAGAAAATCAAGGTTAAGAATGTGGTTACCGGTGAGGAACAGGTTCTTGAGGCCAGCGAAGAGGACGGCATGTTCGGTATCTTCGGTTTCATCGGAAGAATCCCGACTACAGAGCTTTTCCAGGGAACCAATCTCAAAATGGATGAGAGAGGATATATTCCCACTGATGAAGACATGCATACCAATATCCCGGGGGTATTTACCGTAGGAGATGTTCGTGTAAAGAGCTTAAGACAGGTTGTAACTGCTGCCGCTGACGGTGCGATTGCTGCTACACAGGTGGAGAAATATCTGAATGAGATGGAGTAAGCCGTTTTTTGCTGATTCTGCCTTTCCAAGCGCAGAAAAAATTCTGTAACTGTATATTTTATATCTATAAAGGAGGAATTA
>CAUTEL010000165.1:0-4034 GCA_963537185.1 uncultured Oribacterium sp.
CCAAAGCCACTTCTTCGGAAGAAATTTATCGTGGACAGGGAAACCCTGTTTATCCACCGGTGCGGGAAATTCTGGAAGGGTTGGGAATAGACTGCAGTAAAAAAAGGGCCTGCCAATTACAGAAAGAAGACTATGAAAACTACGATTATTTTATCGGCATGGACGAAAGAAATCGGGAGAATATGAAGCGTATTTTTGGAGGCGACCCGGAAGGGAAAGTTTCTCTCCTTGGAGACTATACTGATTATCCTCATCCCATAGCGGATCCTTGGTACAGCGGTGAATTCCAAGCCTGCTATAAAGATATTCTAGAGGGCTGTGAGGGGCTTTATGAAAAAATAAAAGTGGAGTAATATAGAAAAAGAAAAGCGCCAGAAATACGCAAGAGAAAATGGAATGGAAAATCGCACTGGAATAGCATAATGGAAAAGCACAACGGAGGAGGCGTTCAAATGGAAAACAATCAAAATAATAATGAGAAGCAGGGGAAAGGCAAGCATTACCTTATTCATAACGAGTATCGCCCGCAAAGCATGCGGTATCTCGTTGTAGTAGATATGCAAAAGGACTTTATTGACGGTTCTCTCGGTACGGAAGAGGCGCAGGGGATTGTAGAAAAAGTAAAAGAGAAGATTCTTTCCTATCCGAAGGAAATGGTCTATGCCACGCTGGACACGCACGGAGAGAATTATTTGTCTACGCAGGAGGGGAAAATGCTTCCCGTGCCCCACTGTATAAAGGGGACAGAAGGCTGGGGACTGCATCCAATGCTTAAAGATCTCATTCTTCCGGATCATTTCTTTGAAAAAGGGAGCTTCGGAAGCCTCCGATTAGCGGAATCCATGCGGGAGCTTTTCAGGCAGCAGGAGAATATGGAGGGAGCTTCCATTGAGCTCGTCGGTCTATGCACGGATATTTGTGTGGTATCGAATGCCCTTTTATTGAAGGCTTTTCTTCCGGAGGTGCATATTTCCGTGGACAGCAGCTGTTGTGCGGGCGTGACAAGGGAGAAGCATTTGGCAGCGCTGGAAACGCTGCGTTCTTGTCAGGTAGAGATATCATAATATAGAAAAAGAGAACTTTCGGGATTTCGCTTGTGGAAGAATTGCAAGTGAAATCCCGAAAGTTTTTTCTTGACAGCAACACTTTAGCATAGTAATGTATTATCACATTAAATAAACAAAGAGAATGATTTTCAACAGAATGAACCGCAAAAACTATAAAACAGGGCAAAGTAAAAAACAACGACAAGCGAAAATCGGCAGACCAACAAAAACCGGTAGCAAAACAGCAACAAAACAGCAACAGAACAGCAATAAAACAGCAGCAAAACAGCAACAGAACAGCAATAAAATAGCAGCAAAACAGTATTTAAGGGAGGAGTAGAATGGCTATGTGGGGAAAAGTGAGTGGAAAAGGAAAAAAGATGAGCGCATTGGCATTGGGAATCTTGACTTTATCTGCCTTGGCTTTGACTGCCTGCGGTGGTAAAAAGGCGGAACAGGCGAGTAGTTTTACGGTAGGCTTTGACCAGGAGTTTCCGCCTATGGGCTTTGTAGCGGAGGATGGAAGCTATACAGGCTATGATTTGGAGCTCGCGGAGGAAGTTGCAAAGCGCCTGAATCTGGAATTTGTGGCAAAGCCGATAAACTGGGACGGAAAGGACCTGGAGCTGAATTCCGGAAATATCGACTGCATCTGGAACGGCTTCAGTATGAACGGAAGAGAAGATAAATATACCTTTGTCGGCCCCTACATGGCAAACAGGCAGGTCTTTGTGATAAAAGCCGATGCGAATATCAGTACTCTCTCCGATTTAGCCGGAAAAACAGTCGAAGTACAGAAGGATTCTTCGGGCTTACAGGCTTTAAATCGAGAGGAAAATAAGAGCTTAATGGACAGCTTTGCTTCCTTGGTAGAAGTCGGAGACTATCAAAGCGCCATGATGGATTTGGAGACCGGTGCCTGTGATGCCATTTGCATGGATTCCGTGGTGGCGGAGTATCAGATTAAAAGCGCCAATAAGCCCTTTACCTTACTAAGTGAGAGTCTTTCCGAGGAAGAATACGGAATAGGCTTTAAGAAAGGCAATGCGGAGCTAGCCGAAAAGGTAAAGCAGACGCTTTTAGAGATGAAAGCGGACGGAACGGTAGATCAAATTACGGAAAAGTGGTTCGGCGCAAAGGATAGCTTTGTTTTGGAGTAAAAAGACGAGGATGCCCATTTTGTCCTGTAGATGGATTTGAACGATATATTGTACGATGCTTATTAAAAAAGAAGATCAGCCTCCTCGAAAGAGGAGACATTTTACGGGAAACGAGAGTGGTCGAAATAGAGAGACACAGGGTAATAGGGAGGAATGAAGATGGAGTGGTACGTAATTTTATCTAAACTTTTAGAGGGACTCGGCGTGAGCTTGAGCATCTTTCTGATTACGCTGCTTTTTTCCTTGCCCCTCGGCCTTTTCCTTTCCTTCGGAAGAATGAGCCGGAATCCGATTTTACAAAATGCCACCAAGGTCTATATTTCCATCATGCGCGGAACACCGCTCATGCTCCAGCTTTTCGTGGTGTACTACGGCCCCTATTACATTTTTAAAATCCAACTCCACCCGGGCTACCGGATGATGGCGGTCTATATCGGTTTTGTTCTAAACTATGCTGGTTATTTTGCGGAGATTTACCGCTCCGGAATCCAGGCAATGGATAAGGGACAGCTGGAAGCGGCGGAAATTTTGGGATACAGCAGAAGGCAGGCCTTCCTGCGCATCATTTTCCCGCAGGTATGGAAAAATATCCTGCCGTCCATCACAAATGAGGTGATTACGCTCGTAAAGGACACCTCTCTCGCCTTTTCCATTTCGGTTATGGAAATGTTTACGACTGCGAAGGCTATTTCTTCTTCGCAAAGTTCCATGCTTCCCCTTATTATGGCGGGAATTCTGTACTATATCTTTAATTTTATCGTGGCCTTCCTTATGGAACGCTTTGAAAAGAAAATGGATTATTACAGTTAGTCATAGGGAAAAACTGCGAAAGTAAGGCATAGAAAACGAGTAAAGTTGTTGTGAGCCGGGATTTGTCAAGTGTTTTGGGAAACACCGCTCAGGAAAGAGGATAGGAGATATATGGCCATTTTGGAAATGAAGGGAATTAAGAAATGCTTTTCCGGAGAGGAAATCTTAAAGGGAATTGATCTTTCCTGTAAAGAAGGTGAGGTTCTTAGCATTATCGGCCCGTCCGGCTCCGGAAAGTCCACTCTGCTTCGGATTGCCACATTTTTGGAACATGCGGACTACGGGACAATTCTCTATGACGGAAAGACGGTTTTCCAAAGAGAAGCACAGCCGGAGTCGCTTCAGAAAGAGGGAGATTTTATAGGCTGGAATACAGCAAACAGGCAGAAGGCTAAAGCACTTTTCGGTTTGGTGTTCCAAAACTTTAATCTTTTTCCGCATTGGACAGTTTTGGAAAATATCATAGATCCTCTGATTCATGTGCAAAAGAAAGAAAAGACCTATGCCGTAGAAAAAGGAATGGCATTATTAGAGAGAATGGGACTTTCGGATAAGGCGAGACAATATCCCTACTCTCTTTCGGGAGGGCAGAAGCAAAGAGTGGCCATTGCAAGAGCGCTTGCCTTGGAGCCAAGAATCCTTTTCTTTGATGAGCCTACCTCTGCGCTGGACCCGGAGCTTACCGGAGAAGTTTTGCGTCTGATCAAGTCCTTAAAGGATGAGCGTATGGCCATGGTGATTGTTACCCATGAGATGAGTTTTGCCAGGGAGATTTCGGATGAAGTCATCTTTATGGCAGAGGGGGAAGTACTCTGTCAGGGAAGTCCGGAAGCGGTATTTTCCGCTGAAAATGAGCGTTTGCAGAGTTTTTTGGGCAAGATTCAAGCGGACTAAGAAAAGCCAATGTGGGACAAGAACAGCCCTTTATAGGAATCAATAGTTGTTTGGGTGGGAGAAAAACTTAAATAACAGCGCAAAAAACAGAGAATAAGTTCCAAAAAATACAAAGTAAGAATAT
>CAUTEL010000166.1:0-4003 GCA_963537185.1 uncultured Oribacterium sp.
ACTTAATATTTTGCTAGTATGAAATATAAATTTATTTCTGAATCTTAACGAGTATCTCTCATGTAGCATGCAATATCTCGTTTATTCTAAGGAAAAATCCGGATAAGGATAGACTTTTTAAACAAAAAAAGAGCCCTTACATCCTTCTATTCAAACTTTTCCCATCGTAAAACTCTTACTAAAGCCGGGAAAAAACGAATGGTGTAGCGGCTCTTTTTTATTTTTAATGAATATTGCTCGTGTAGCGAGCAGTATCTCGTTTCCTATCGATAAACACAAACTAAAGCAGAGTAAGTGCTAAAAAGCACAGATTAGTTTTCATGCGGCATAAGCCAGCCTTTTTGATTCGTGTGTAAAAGCTCTTCCGCCCTCTCTGATAGCGGCTCTCCAAGGTAATCCTTATATATTGCCTTAATAGAGGGATTCTCGTGACTGAATCTAATACTGCCTTCTCTATCTTGCTTATATAAGACCGGAGCTCTTAGGGCTGCCATTTCTCTTTGATCATGGATCGGTTGTCCGCCCCCTCCTACACAGCCTCCGGGACATGCCATAACTTCTACAAAATCGTAGTGAACCTGTCCATTTTTTAAGGCCGTTAACAGCTTATCGGCATTGGCAAGTCCATGTACTACAGCTATTTTCAGTTTGTTTCCCGCAATGTCGAAGATGGATTCTTTCCATCCCTCCATTCCACGAACCTCCTGAAAAGCTTCAGGATCAGGATTCTCTCCCGTTGCCAGATAATATGCAGTACGAAGTGCCGCCTCCATAACACCTCCGGTTGCTCCAAAAATATTTCCTGCTCCGGAACCTATTCCCAGAGGCATATCCAGTCCTGTGTCGGACAGCTTATCCGGACTTACATGGAAGGAGCGAATAAGCCTGTTTACCTCTCTTGTGGTTAAAGCCACATCCACATCATATATACCTTCTTTATCCACCATGTTCGGGTAAGCGCACTCAGCTTTTTTGGCAAGACAAGGCATAATACTGACCGAGAATATTTTCTTCGGGCTAACCTGTAAGATATCCGCATAATAGCTTTTAGCAACGGCACCGAACATCTGCTGTGGAGATTTGGAGGTAGAAACCTGCGGAATAAATTCAGGATAATGGCTCTTAATAAATCTCACCCAACCCGGACAGCAGCTGGTAAACATGGGGAATTGTCCCTCATTATGAGTGAACTTGTGAAGAAATTCCGATGCTTCCTCCATAATGGTCAGGTCGGCAGAAAAATCCGTATCAAAGACATAATCAAAGCCGATTTCCTTAAGGCAGCTTGCTAAGCGCTCTACCGTAGCCTCTTCGGGGCTTAGACCAAATTCTTCACCCCATGCTGTACGAATAGACGGAGCAATTTGGGCCAATACAATGGTATCCGGATCATCCAAAGCATCCATAATACGCTCGGTATCATCTCTTTCTCTTAAAGCACCTACAGGACAATGAGTAATGCACTGTCCGCAAAGGGCACAGGAGGAATCCTCCAGACGATAATAGTCTCTTACGTCTACAGTGCTCTTTCCGCCGCTGTTTACTACGTCCCAAACATTGGTGGCTTGGATTTTATCACAAACCTGAATACAACGCATACACTTAATGCATTTATCATACTCACGAATAAGCGGGAAGGTTTTGGAGCCTTTCTGCCTTGGTAAGTCCTTGGGGAAATAATCTTTTCCAACAATATTTAAATCGTTGGCAACAGATTGTAGCGAACAGTTTCCGGAACGCACACAGGTTGTACAGGTGACATTGTGTTGAGATAAAATCAATTCCACATTATATTTGCGAGCTTCTCTTGCCTTTTTGGAATTGGTATGCACAACCATTCCTGGGAGAACGGGGCTATTGCAAGCGGCATGAAGTCGTTCATCTCCTTCCACTTCCACAACACAAACTCGGCAAGCACCGATTTCATTTAAATCCTTAAAATAACAGAGGGTTGGAATAGTAATTCCTACTTCCTTAGCTGCATCCAATATCGTTGTATGCTTCGGAACACATACCTTTTTTCCGTTTATCGTACAATTTACCATTTGCTTTCTCTGCCTCCCTTAAATATTCCATAACCAAAGTGATCACAGTGCAAGCATCTTCCGGATTCCTGGCAAGCCTCTTCATCCGTCATACCGTACTCCATGAGCTTAAAGTCGCATACTCTTTCGTTTGCAGGTCTCTCCTTCATATTAACACGACCGGTAGGAGCATTATCATCAAAACGAATCGGAGGAAGGATAATATCTGATTCGATTTCATGGAAAAATCCGAGGTATTCATCAATGTTTGCTGCGGCAGTCTTTCCTGCGGCAATGGCACGAATCACGGTAGCTGGACCGGTAACACAATCTCCGCCGGCAAAAATTCCTTCAGCATTTTTAAGCGCAGAGGTATCCAGGGCATTAATTCGACCCGATTCGATGGTCACTCCTTGGTATTCTTCAAATTTACGGAAGTCAATTCCTTGTCCTATTGCCACCAGTACAAGATCCGCCTTTACTTCTACTTCAGGAGCCTGAGAGTCTTTGGGAGACGGTCTTCCATAGCGTACTCCTCCGATAATTTGAGGCTTTAAAACAATGCTCCTGCAGTGCCCCTTTTCATCCTTTTCTATGCGAACCGGGGAATGAAGCTCTACAATATCGCAGCCATCAGCTATTGCTCCTTCTACTTCTTCCGGAAGTGCTGTCATGTCTACTCTTCTTCTTCTGTAGGCAACCTTTACGGTTTTTGCTCCAAGTCGGACTGCCGACCTGGCCACATCCATTGCCACATTTCCACCTCCGACTACAACTACCTCCTGTCCCGAAAAATCAGGATATTGATCATCGCCAATATTGCGAAGCATTTCTACAGCGGAAATAACACCTTCCGCATCTTCTCCGGGAATTCCGAGCTTCTTATCGGTATGTGCACCGATAGAAACATAAACAGCATCAAAATCCTTCTTTAATTGTGCAAGACTAATATCCTTACCGATACTAATATTCGTCTCTACTTTAAATCCGGTTTTCATCAAGCCTTCAATTTCATGATCCAAAATCTCTCTGGGAAGTCTGTATGCAGGAATACCATAGCGAAGCATGCCGCCCAGTTTTTTTCTTTGTTCATATACCGTAACATCATGCCCCATAATACTTAGATAATACGCAGCACTCAAGCCTGAAGGACCTCCGCCGACTATTGCAACCTTCTTTTCGGTCTTATCCATAATCTTGGGAACTTTGATTTCTCCTTCATGTTCAACAGCATACCGCTTTAATCCGCGAATATTGATGGCTTTATCTACCATAGTTCTTCTGCAACGAAGCTCACAGGGGTGTTCACAAATTAAACCGCAGGCTGCAGGAAACGGATTATCCTTACGAATAAGCTGCACCGCCTCCGCATATCTCCCCTCATGAATCAAAGAAATATATCCCGGTACATCCACATGAGCAGGGCAAAGAGAAACACAGGGGACAGGTTGGCTTTGCTTTGCAAAGCATCTTCCATGTTGAACATGCTCTGCATAATCTTCGTAAAAGCCTCTTATGCCTCGTAATACCATCTTTGCAGCCTCAAAGCCGATAGCACAATCTGCAGAATGATAAATAGCATCTGCAGTTTTTTCAATGGTCTTTAAGGTGTCCATATCTGCGGATCCGTCCAAAACGGATTCCATGAGATTTTCCAATTGCCCTAAACCCACTCTACACGGAGTACATTTTCCACAAGACTGCGCATGACAGATATGTAAAAATGCCTCTGCTAAATCAACCGGGCAAAGTCCCGGCTGTGAAGCTTGAATTCTTCGCTCAAGGTCACGATACAGACCTTCTACGGTTTTCTGCGCTTCATTTTCTGTTACAATGATTAACCTGCTCATTTTTTCTCCTTTGCTAAAACGCGAGCTGCGTTTTCGCCTTAGACTCCAGTTATCTGAAATTCGTATAACATTTGCTTCTTTTTTTTTCGCTCAAAAAAAAGAAGGATTTTTTTGTGCATAATGTATAAA
>CAUTEL010000167.1:0-3994 GCA_963537185.1 uncultured Oribacterium sp.
TTTTTATAAGGTGTATTTTAGTATTTTTATAAGCTATGTTTTTAGTGGTTTTGGACCACAGTATGGGAAGTGGTGAAGGGTATTTTCAAGGAAAAAAACTTTGGGATAGCCGTTGTATTTTAGGGAGGAAAAGTCATGTCGGATTCTAGAACTTCACAGTTTATTGAGCGGATTCCTGTGGGACCTTTGGCGCTTATGCCTTTACAGTCCATTGCGCCGCTTGGACAGAAGGTAAATGATTATTTGGCCTCATGGAGAGAGCAGAGAGAAAGTGAGCATAAGGAGACGATTGCCTTTTCGGGCTATCAGAAATCGAACTTTATCGTACCTACGAGGATTTCTCGCTTTGGAACAGGGGAAGCCAAGGGAGAGATTTTAGAGTCGGTTCGCGGTGTGGACATCTACTTTATGGTGGATGTGATGAATTACTCTATGACCTACTCCATCTTCGGCCATGTGAACCACATGTCGCCGGATGACCATTATGCGGATTTAAAGCGCTTGATTGCCGCTACTACGGGGAAGGCAAAGCGTATTAATGTGATCATGCCCTTTATGTATGAGTCCAGACAGCATAAGCGCTCCGGAAGAGAGTCTTTGGACTGTGCGATGATGCTGCAGGAGCTTCATGAAATGGGTGTGGAGAACTTCCTGACCTTTGATGCACATGATCCGAGAGTCATGAATGCTATTCCGAGGGATTCCTTTGACAATGTTTCCTGTACCTATCAGTTTATCAAGGCACTTCTTCTAAATGTGCGTGATCTGGATATTGATAAAGATCATATGATGGTGATTTCTCCGGATGAGGGCGGAATGAACCGTGCTATTTATTATGCCAATGTGCTCGGCTTGGACATGGGTATGTTCTACAAGAGAAGAGACTACACGCAGGTGGTAAACGGCAGAAATCCGATTGTTGCACATGAGTTCTTAGGATCGGATGTGGAAGGAAAGGATGTCATCATCATTGATGATATGATTTCTTCCGGAGAGTCCTTGATTGATACGGCAAAGGCTTTGAAGGACAGAAAGGCAAAGAGAGTTTATGCGTGCTGTACCTTCGGCCTTTTCACAAACGGCTTAAATAAATTCGATGAGGCTTGTGCTGCGGGGATTTTGGCCGGAGTGTTAACGACAAACCTGATTTATCAGCCGGAAGAGCTTTTAAAGAGAGACTGGTATATCAATGTGGATATGTCAAAGTATATTGCGCTTCTGATTGACAATATGAACCACGATATTTCCATCTCTTCTATCTTGGATCCGGTAGGCAGAATCAATGCCCGCATTGCAGAATATAAAGAGCACAGAGCGCAGGAAAATGAGCAGTTTACCATTGCTTTTGATGATATGTAAGTCTGTAAGCTTTATGTAGAAATAAGGAGATAGAACGAAGGAAAAAGGGGATAGGAATGGAAATGTGTAAGGAAAAGGGCGGATTTTTCACCGAAGTGAAGGGCGGAGAGAAGGCTTCGTGTTCTCCTGCCCGCCCCTCCTCCTTTCTACCGTTCTATTCCCTTTTTTTGTCCGTATTGGTTATTTTCGTGCATAGCACGCATTTCACTGTTCCTGCTTTGCAGGCTGTTCCGAAGACGGACTTTTTTTCTACTTCTTTTTTAATAAAAATGGAGTATCTCTTTTCGGAGTTCTTAGGACAGATAGCTGTCCCGGGCTTCTTTTTTTTAAGCGGGTTTCTTTTTTTAAAAGGGCTTTATGATTTAAAGGACTGGGCGAGGAAATGGAAGTCGAGAGTATTTTCCTATATCGTCCCCTACCTTATCTGGAATACGGCGATGACGCTTCTCTACCTTTTCTTCGGAAAGGCGGAGTGGAGTCTGAAAAGTATTGCGGAGGGGATATTTCTCTATCGATTTAACCCCGTTTTTTGGTATTTTTACCAGCTTATTCTCTTAAGCTTCTGTTTTCCCTTTATGGCTATCTTTGCCATTTTTATAAGGAAAGGAGAGGAACAGAAGGGCTATCGTAAAAAAAGTCTGCGACATCTCCTTTTTCTTTTTCCGCTTTTCTTTCTTTTTCTGATTTACTTTCAGCTGGATATTCCTTTTTTAAACGAAGACGCGGCATTTTATTATTCACTTGGAGGCTCTGTTGCTTTTATTTGGGAGATAAGACAGTGCAAAGTACTATCAGTGTCTGCGAGAGTACAGCCCGAAGTGTCGTCCGGGGCGATGCACGGAGTACAGTCCGGGGTACCGTTCGTCACGCTGTTCGGAGTGCCGACTTTATCTCTACTTGCACTTTCCCTATTTTTCTTCATACAAACTCTGCTGCCTCACGCAATCGGGATTCTCCTCCTGGCTACTGTTTTGTATCGCATCGGTATGGCTCTTTGTTTCCTTTTTCTTTTTAGGATGATGGACTTCCCGTATGAGAGAGGAGCTGAAAGGAAGCCCGATTCCCGGAAAGAGGAAGTGCAAAAAGTAGAAGCCGGAAAGTGGACTGTATATGCTCTGCAAACCCTTTCGGAAATGAATTTTTATATTTATGCGGTGCATTATCTATTTCTACGCCCTTGGTTTTTCTTGCAAAATCTCCTGTATGCTTCTTTGGAAAAGAACTCGACAGTTTTTTGGGGAAGCGGAAAAGAGGAGGCTGTAAAACTTCTTTTTTATCTTTTAAGCCCTGCTTATTGCCTTTTCTTAGCGTATCTTACGGGAAAGGCAATAAAGAAGCTTTCTCCGAAGCTTTGGAAAGTAGTAAATGGGGGAAGAGGATAGGCATAGAGTAAAGATTTTATAGCTTGAAAAAATAAAAAGAGCGTGTAACGAATGAATTGACATCAACATTTTATAGGGTTAAAATGTTGATATATCAACATTTTAGAAATAAATAAAGTATATATATCAACATTTTAGAAATAATAAAGTAC
Organism: uncultured Oribacterium sp.; assembly: GCA_963537185.1. GTDB lineage: Bacteria > Bacillota > Clostridia > Lachnospirales > Lachnospiraceae > Oribacterium. Next base: position 2,894 of record CAUTEL010000167.1, read on the forward strand.
ATATATCAATATTTTGAAATCGAATAAAGTCTTTATGTCGACATTTCAGAAAGTGGAAAGGCTCATGTTAAAGAGAAAAATAACAAAGCAGTTATGGGATTGGAAAAATGCAAAGAAAAAGAAATGCCTGCTTATTTTGGGAGCGAGACAGGTTGGAAAAACCTTCGCTGTACAGGACTTCGGAAAAACTGCCTATAAGGAGATGCTATGCATTAATTTTAAAGAAAAACCAGCGGAACGCTCTATTTTTGAAGGGGATTTATCTGTGGATTCCATGCTTACAGCACTGCGCTTTCGTTATCCTAGTATGAAATTCATTCCCGGAGAAACTCTGATTTTTTTAGATGAAATTCAGGAATGTCCGGAAGCTATTACATCTCTAAAATTTTGGACTATTGATGAGAGATTCGATCTGATTGCTTCCGGATCTCTCCTTGGAATTGATTACAAAAGGGCTTCTTCTTATCCGGTAGGATATGTAGAGTATTATCGGATGTTTGGCTTAGATTTTGAGGAATTTTTATGGGCCAAAGGGGTAGATGAAGATTTGATATCGAAATTATATGATTTATTCTGTGAGCAAATACCGGTTTCGGAGGCTGTTCATAGCGTAATGATGTCTTATTTGAGGGAATATCTTGCACTCGGGGGGATGCCGGAGGTTCTTTCGACTTATCTGGAACAGCAGGATTATCGCATGGCAGATCGTATACAACGGGAACTCTTGAGAGGATATCTTTATGATATTGCCCATTATGCAAAGTCTGAGGAAAAAGTAAAGGCGGAAAAATGCTACCTCTCTTTATCAAAACAGCTGTTGGATAAAGAAAACCATAAATTTCAGTATAAAGAAGTGGAAAAAGGCGGAAGAGCACAGAAATACTTCTCCAGTATTGACTGGCTGTCCTCAGCGGATATTGTTTCTTTGGCTCATTTGACAAGAGATGTACAATATGAGCTTTCCGACTACGCAAGAGAAGACTTTTTTAGAGCGTATACTACAGACTTATCATTACTGCTGGCCATGAAGGATTTTTCTTTAAAACAGCATATTGTGGAAAATACTTTAATTCAGAATACAAAGGGAGGCCTGTATGAATG
>CAUTEL010000168.1:0-3990 GCA_963537185.1 uncultured Oribacterium sp.
ATTCTCTACTCTGTAGTCTCCTACTCCGCATCCTTCATACTTAAGGAAATCTTCTTCCTCTCCGTATCCACGGAGAGGATTTTTACTTTCACAATATCCCCAAGCTTTACGACATCGAGGGGGTGTTTTACGAACTTTTTGGAAAGGGCGGAGATATGGACCAAACCGTCCTGGTGCACGCCGATATCGACAAAGGCACCGAAGTCCAGAACATTTCGGACAGTACCTTCAAGAATCATCCCCTCTTTTAAGTCGGAAAGCTCTAAAACATCGCTCCGCAAAATGGGCGCGGGCACATCTTCACGAGGATCCCTTCCCGGCTTTGCAAGAGCTTCCACAATATCCTTTAAGGTAAAGCTTCCGATAGCAAGCTTTTCTTCTAAAGCTTTCATTCCGCCGGGAAGGGCGGAAATCATTTTTGCAATATCCTTTCCCTTTCCCTCGGCAATGTCTTTTTCATTCAAGTTTAGAAGGGAGAGAAGTTCCTTTGTTTTCTGATAGGACTCAGGGTGCACGGAGGTTCTGTCCAGCACTTCCTTACCCTCTCGGATACGGAGGAAGCCGGCACTTTGCTCAAAGGCCTTGGGACCGAGCTTGGCCACCTTTAACAGTTCTTTTCTACTCTTAAAAGCACCGTTTTCTTCTCTATACACCACGATATTCTTAGCCAATGTCTTGTTGATACCGGAAATATAGGAAAGGAGGGCTGCAGACGCGGTATTCAAATCCACACCGACGCGGTTCACGCAGTCTTCTACGGTGTTGTTCAGCTGTTCCTCCAGCTTATTCTGATTCATGTCGTGCTGGTACTGTCCTACACCGATGGCCTTAGGCTCAATCTTTACAAGCTCGGCAAGCGGATCCTGAAGTCGTCTTGCCATGGAGGTTGAGCTTCTTTCTCCCGTGTCAAAGTTCGGGAACTCCTCTGTCGCAAGCTTACTTGCAGAGTAGACGGAGGCGCCGGCTTCATTGACAATTACATACTGTACCTTACTCTTTGTTTCATGAATATAGTCGCTGATAAGCTTTTCCGATTCACGGGAGGCTGTACCATTTCCAAGGGCAATGATATCCACCTTATGTTTTTCAATCAGCTTATGAATCGCAGCCATTGCTTCTTTCACCTGATTCTTAGGCGGAGTAGGGTAAATGACCGTCGTGTCCAGTACCTTTCCGGTCGGATCGACCACGGCGATTTTACAGCCGGTACGGAAGCCCGGATCCCAGCCGAGCACGACCTTCCCGACAATGGGTGCCTGCATGAGAAGCTGCTTTAAATTATCCGCGAAAATGGCAATGGCGCCGTCTTCCGCTTTTTCGCTTAAGATATTTCGGATTTCGGTTTCGATAGAGGGAGAAATAAGTCTCTTAAAGCTGTCCAGCACAGCTTCCTGCAAAAGACGAAGGTTTTCCCCCTGTAAAGCCTTTCCGGCCTGCTTTTCCAGATAAGCGATAATCTCCTCCTGTGGGAAATTCAGCTTTACGCTGAGAACCTTTTCCTTCTCTCCGCGGTTTATGGCAAGCGTACGGTAGCCGGGAATGGTTTTTACCTTTTCCTCATAGTCAAAATACATCTCATAGGTCTTTGCATCGGGATTTTCCTCCGCATCCTTTTTAGAGGAGGAAATACTGCCAAGCTCCATAGTCTTGTTGCGAATCCACTCTCTGTAGGAGGCATTTTCGGACAATTCTTCCGCAAGAATGTCCTTGGCATAATTTAGTGCCTCCTCCACGCTGCAGACTTCCTTTTCCTCGGAGAGATACTTTTCCGCTTCCTTTACAGGATTTACACCGGGGGTGAGAATGGCCTTCGCGAGCCCCTCTAAGCCCTTTTCTCTTGCAATCATACCTCTTGTTCTTCTCTTCTTTTTATAGGGAAGGTAGAGGTCTTCCAGACGCACCGCGGTGTCGGCCGCCTCAATCTGAGCCTTTAATTCCTCCGTGAGTTTCCCCTGCTCGGCAATGCTGTTTAAGATACTTTCTCTTCGCTCCTCCAGATTCCGAAGATATTGCAAGCGCTCTTCGAGACTGCGAAGCTCCTCATCATTTAAACCGTGCGTAGCTTCCTTACGGTATCGCGCAATAAAGGGAACGGTATTTCCCTCGTCTAAAAGCTGGACTGCCGCTTCCACCTGAATTTTTTTAAGAGATAAGTCCTCGGCTATTTTTTGGATAATGTTCATGCTACTCCTTTGTTATGCTTAAGTGATAATTGCATTTTCCTTTTAAGCAGAAAATGGATTTTATGCTGCTTTTCTATCAAGCAGATAATATTTTTTCTGCTACCTTTGTAACAAGTAGATAGAAGCTACATTTGTTTCTTTTTGAATCCATCTTGCTACCGACTGATTTTTATCATTATACTATAAAAGAAAAAAGATAGGATAACCCATTTTTCGAGGGAAGGTAAAGGAGGACAATCTTTGAAGAAGTACAGCTTGGCTATTATGATATGGATCGTTTTCGAAGCGGTGGCGGTGAGTCTTTGGCTTACGAAGCATAATCTTTTTTATCTTTTCAACTTTAGCTATATCGGAATCTCCTTATCTTTTCTCTTTGTTTCCGCCCTCTTTCTATTAAAGGTAGGAAACTTGGAAAGGATTATGTTCTGGACTTTCCTCATCGGAAATCTCGCCTATTATCTTGTGGGAATAGCGCTGGCCTTTTTTTCAAGGACAATCGGGCTTTCTGCAAATATATCTGCCCGATAACCGTATTCCTGAAGCCAATGAGTTATTTTTCTTTGGTGCGAATTCGTTGTGATGAGAACAAATGCATTTCCTGTGGAAAATGCAAGAAGGTCTGTCCCATGGATGTGGAAATGACGGATAATTCCAGGAAGAGAAAAAACGGGACGGATTGCATCCTGTGTATGGAATGCGTAAAGGTCTGCCCGAAGGGGGCGCTGTAAGGGGCATTATCTGTATTGGATTCTAGTTATCTTCATTCAGCAGAGGAAAACGCAATATCGTAATATGCAAAAGTATGTTATTGCATAATACGATATTGCATTCTATAATGTTCCTGGAGAGTATCATGAGTATACGCGATATCTCGTTTTCAGGAGGTGATTTTATGCGCTTTATAGGAAGAGCATTCGAATTAAGGGAATTAGAAGAAGAATACGAGAAAGGCACTTTCGCTTTATCGGTAATTTACGGAAGAAGACGAGTAGGGAAAACTTACCTGATTAAAGAATTTTTAAAAAGAAAAAGAGGCTATTATTATGTGGCATTGGAATCCAATGCACTTATCAACCTGAGCCTTTTGTCACAAGCGATCTATGAAGCTTGCGGGAATCTAAAGGGACTTCCGGATTTTCAGGATTTTGAGAAAGCCCTTCGCTATTTATTTGCCTACGCAGAAGAACATAGAATCATTTTTGTCATCGATGAGTATCCCTATTTAGCCCAAAGTGCAGAGCATATTTCCTCCCTGTTGCAAAAGTTGATCGATGAGTATAGGGAGAGGAGCAAGCTCTTCTTGATTTTGTGCGGCTCTTCCATGAGCTTCATGGAAAATCAGGTACTGGGCTACAAAAGTCCACTATACGGACGACGGACTAGCCAGTTAAAGGTTCAGCCCTTTGGCTATTTGGAAGCAGCAGAGTTTGTCCCTTCCTATAGTTATAGAGATAAGGCAATAGTCTATGGCATTACCGGGGGGATTGCGGAATACTTAAGCTTCTTTGATGAAAATGTAGATTTAAAAAGCAATATTATTCGTAATTTCCTGAAACCCAGCGGAAGATTATTCGAAGAGCCCGATAATCTCTTAAAGCAAGAGCTGAGACAACCCAAGCTTTACAATGATATTCTTTTTGTGATTTCGGCAGGGGCAAGCAAACTAAATGAAATGGCAACGAAATTAAATATGCAAAGCGGGGGACTAAGTCATTATCTAAATTCTCTACAGGAACTTGGAATCATTGAGAAGAAAACACCGGTTTTGGATCGTAAAAGTAAGCGTCCGATTTATCGAATCAAGGAT
>CAUTEL010000169.1:0-3985 GCA_963537185.1 uncultured Oribacterium sp.
AGATTTTTATTAAACACTTAATTTTTATTTAAGCTTGAAGCAAGGAGAGCATGTATGAGAAGACGACGATTTATTCCCTTTGTTTTAACAATCGCATTAAGTACCTCTGTATACGGTTTTAGTGCCCCCACTTGGGGAGAACCTGTAACGGAGCACGGAGCTTCATCAGGTGAAGAAGGCTTGGACTTATCGGAAGGGTCAAGCTCTGATGAGAATGTATCTGAAGGCCGTACAGAGGAAGAAGCTAATATCTCTTTACCGGAAAATGCCGACTTGGGAGAGAACTTAGCTCCTGCTGAAAATCAAAATGATTCTTTAGCAGCAAACGAGGAGAATCCGGAAGGCGGTTCCGCTTGCTCAGATCCGGAAGGAGATTGCGGAATGTATCCCGAGGTAGAATATGTTCCTATGCCTGACACCGAAGAAAAGGATGAAGAGGCGTTTAAAAAGCAGTTTACAGGAATCCTGGATCCAATCGAAATTTCGGAATATCTTGATTTTGTAACCTATTTTGACAAGAATGACGGGTCCGGAAATATTTTAGGATTAACCCCGAATAATCCGAGCTCTCTGGAAATTGCAAAGGCAATTCAAAAAGCGGGGATTGATCCTGATCTTAAAGAAGTTGACGGACATTCTATCACGGAGCAGATTATCGGGCATCTATACAATGGAATAGCTGACAACATCGGTCCAACTATTCATTTTACTACCTTTAGTAACGGGAAGCGATTAGCGTATGCCATCTACTCCATCTCGTCTTTGGACAAACCGTCGAAATATTACTTGGTTCCTTTAGTTGGACGCAAGTTGGATAACTTTCTCTTTTCCATTATGGGCTGTTTAAACAGCTTTAATCTTTCCAGAGATAAGGATATTTGTAAGGGACATAGGAATACCATTATCCAATACATCAAGAGAAACTATCCGGGAATCGAGGATCTCCGCTTCACAAACCGTCGTGTTCAGTCAGAGCTGGTAAACGGAGTAACCGAGTACTATTACGAGGTGGAATATACTGATACGGAAGGAAATAAAAAAGCAAGCAAGCTCTTTGTAAACAGTCGTGAAAACTATATTCGTAACAAAAGTGCTATACAGAGGTTGATAGAGACTAATGTCAATTTTTCCGTTCCGGAAGGGCGTTTTGATGATAACCAGGTTCTTACACCTGAGGAAATCACAGAATTGGAAAAGCAATTTGACCGTCTAAAAGAAAATGTTCTTACCAGAATCACATCGGTTACGGTACATTCCGATTTAGATAAAGATTTTAAAGTAACCCATATCCCTCTTGACAGCTTCCCTGATGAAGAATTGGATAAGCAGTATGGCGTGGTACTTACTGTGGGAACCGAAGACGGAATAAGCTATGATATTTCTATGCCTATTCATTATTCCAGAGAGTTAAAAGTGGAATCCTTATTTGCGGTTAATAAAAATGATTTAGGAAAATATGCTCTCTCTGCAGATAAAAAATATATTTATCTTCCTGAGGAAAATAGTGAAAATGAGGGAAGCTTAGAAGCGTATCTTAAGACCAAATTAAATAGCGGTGAAAAACTGGGAGAGCCGGATATTCTCATAAAGAAAAAGGCAAGCTATAAAAAAGAAATCCATTATCCTGTTTTAGCGGAAGACGGAAGCATTGTACGCACACTGAAACTAAACCTAAGGGATGAAGGCTTCCTCAGTTCAGGAAATTTAGATCGTCCGGAGTTCTTCTTAAAAGGATATGATGTTCATTATGATTCCATAAGTGAAGCAAATAAAGAAGAGCTGAAAAAGATTTTTCACGATAAATATGGAGAAGCATTTGAAGATATTATTGAAATTGGGGAGCCCAACATAAGTAGAGCTCCGATAAAGCTAAAATTACATGATGGAACGGAGAAAACTGTACACGCCTATATCTTAGGTTACTTCTGTGATGATGATTCAAGAACCGCGGCCAAAGTTCCCAGCTATAACACTTCCGGTAACTATTCCTGCTATGGTGGATGTGAAGAAGAGGAGGAGGAAGAGCCGCAAACTCCGGATCAGCCACAAAATCCGGAAGAACCTGCACAGCCGGAAAATCCTGCTAACCCAAGTAAGCCGGGAAGAGGAAATAGCGGCGGTTCAGGCAGTAATGGTGGCGGTTCTCGTACTCCGATTCTCGGAGAAGACAGAACGCCTGTCGTTCTTTCCGAAAATAGGGAAAGCACAGCTTCTTCCGTAAATCCGGAGGTTTTAGGAGAGGCCAGAGAGACAGCCCATGAAGAGGCAAAGCCGATTCCGGAAGTTCTCGGTGCGGAAAGAAAAGGAAGAGGCCATGTTAAGACAATGGATGAGACCCATGCATTCCCTCTCTACTTCTCCGCTTTAAGCGCAATTGCTTTAGCCTTTTGGGCTTTACAGGAGGAGAAAAAAAATAAAACAGGAAATACTCTTTAGAAAAGATGCTCGGTCTAAAACGACCGAGCATTTTTATAGCTTAGTTTTCTTCTCATAATATCTTGCTTGTCAAAGCTGATTCCTACATGCTATAGTTATGCAGGTTTTGTTATAAACTAAGAATAATTATTTAGAAGGGGTTTTTTATGTGGTTTATACTTTCTTTGGTTGCCGTATTTTTCTGGTCCGGTTCCGACTTTTTTTCTAAGCTCGGATCCCCGCAAAAGGATACCAACAGTCATCTGAAAATGATTGTTGCCGTAGGACTGGTCATGGGCTCCCACGCTACTTATCAGGTCATTGTTAACGGGGTGACCTTTAATCTCCAAACCGTTTTGGTTTATCTTCCCGTTTCCTTCCTCTATATCAGCTCCATGCTCCTTGGCTACATCGGACTGCGCTATATAGAGCTTTCCATTACTTCTCCGATTTGTAATACTTCCGGAGCCGTAGCGGCCTTTTTGTCTTTTCTTTTCTTAAAACAGACACTGAGCTTCCCGCAACTTATCGCGACCGTTCTTGTTATTGTTGCAATCGTTCTGCTCTCCTATTTCCAAAAGAAGAAGGAAGAGAAGGAGCTTAAGGAGTCCGGCGCCGAGCCCGGCATGAAGCATATGAACAGCTTCCTTGCCATCTTCTTTTCCATTGCTTACTGCATTATTGACGGTCTCGGAACCTTTATGGATGCCGTGGTTTTAGAGAATCTTGCTGAAGATTCCGCCAATGTGGCCTATGAATACACCTTCCTCGTAGTGGGTATCATTACTCTTATTTACTTAATTTTCGTAAAGAAGACAAAGTTCTTCCCAAGCTATGACGGAGCAAAGCTTCTTGGGGCCATGAGTGAGACTGCCGGACAGGCTGCGTACATTGTAGCCCTTGCCGCAAACGCCGTAGCTTCCGCACCGCTGATCTCCAGCTATTGCATCTTCTCTGCACTTTGGGCACATATTTTCTTAAAGGAAAGACTCAGCAAACAGCAGTACTTTGCGGTTGCTCTGGCAGTAATCGGCATCGTTATTATGGGCTTCTTCGGGGGCGACTAAAGTCTTTTTCCGTTTTAGACTGCTAAATTGTCTTAGATATCATGTGAAGATTTATTTAGTTGAATAAGCTTGCAAGAAATATTGTCACTGCGAAATTGATAAAAAAGTCCCTTCCTAGGATTCGCTAAGGAAGAGACTTTTTTGTTATGAAAATACTTTCATGCTTTTTCTACTATAGCTTGATTATCCGATTCCGCCATAGAATGCACCTGCAATAAGGGCAAGTAAGGCAAGGCCTGTATAAACATACTTTGCTAAGAAGAACCAGGTATCTCCCTTAGGCTTCTTTGCTCCGGTATTTACAGCCTCCATGGTATACTGCTTACCAAATACGAAGAACAGCATTACCGAAGCAAGCACCGCACCAATAGGGCAAATATAGATAGATACCGCATCCATCCAGTTGCCTACAATTCCCTGTATCAATACGGCAACCACCACACCAATGACTCCGATAATTCCTACCGACTGTACTCTGCTGAGTTTAAACTGCTGCTGCAATG